>JAPLMO010000358.1 GCA_026386995.1 Planctomycetota bacterium
ATTACCGGCGCCATCACCTTCAGCCGGTCCCGCTCTTGCTGGCTCATCTCGATCCGGTCCTTGTTCATCCGCTTCCCTTAGCCCCCAAGAAGCGGACATTTCTACTGGGTCTGGACCGGACATTACTACTGGGTCACGACACCGGTCCACATCACGCTTGGCAGGCTGCCGCCGCGGCGGTATTCTGGACGGGCAAGGGAGGATCCAGCCGTTGTCGCGCCGCCGAAGAAAGGGGCACTCATGATTGTTGGAATTCCTTGCGAGATCAAAGCGGACGAGTACCGCGTGGCGCTCCTGCCGGTCGGGGCGGAGTTGCTCACGCGCGACGGCCACACGGTGCTCCTGGAGCGCGGGGCCGGCCACGGGAGCGGCTTCGACGACGCCGACTACGCTGCCGCGGGAGCTGCGCTCGTCGACGGTCCCGACGAGGTCTACGCCCGCACCGACCTTATCGTGAAGGTCAAAGAGCCGCAGCCCGCCGAGATCGCGCGCATCAGGCCCGGCCAGACCGTGTTCTGCTACTTCCACTTCGCCGCCTCGCGCGAACTTACCGAAGCGTGCCTCCGTAGCGGCATCACGGCTGTGGCCTACGAGACCCTCCAGGACGCCGGCGGGCGGCTGCCGCTGCTGACGCCCATGAGCGAGGTCGCCGGCAAGATGTCCATCCAGGAGGGCGCGAAGTACTTGGAGCGGCCGATGATGGGGCGCGGCATCCTCCTGGGCGGCGTGCCGGGCGTTGAGCCGGCGAGCGTCCTCGTTCTCGGCGGCGGCGTCGTGGGCGCCAACGCGGCGCACGTGGCTGCGGGGCTCGGGGCAAACGTCGTCCTGATGGATATCAACCTCGACCGGCTGCGGTACCTCAGTGAAATCATGCCCGCCAACGTCACGACCATCTACTGCGACCCGCACGCCGTGGCCAGGTACGCCCTCCAGGCGGACCTTGTGATCGGGGCGGTCCTCATCCCCGGCGGCCGCGCGCCGGTCCTTATCACGGCGGAAATGGTGGGCAAGATGAAAAAAGGAGCGGTCGTCATCGACGTGTGCGTGGACCAGGGCGGCTGTATCGAAACGATCCGGCCGACGACGCACCACGACCCGACCTACGTTGTCGACGGCGTCGTTCATTACGGGGTCACCAACATTCCTGGAGCGGTCGGGCGCACTTCCAGCCAGGCCCTCTGCAACGCAACGCTGCCGTACGTCCGCGAGTTGGCCGCGCGCGGCGTAGATGCGTTTACCTCGCGTGATGCGGGACGGGCTCGGGCGCTGAACATGCGCGGCGGCCGGCTGACGAACCCGGCCGTGGCGGCGGTGTTTCCGGATTTGCCTATGTAAGCGTAGTAGTCCGTCAACTCTGATTGAGCGGGTGCCACGGCTGCGCAGTTTGCAGCCGTGCTTCCCTGCCGACGACCACGGCTGCACAAGGCGCAGCCGTGGCACCCACAGAGTCAATCATGACAGGCTGCTAGAGTTTCTCGTACGCCTTCTCGTGATCTCGGCGGCGGACGAGTTCGCCGAAGTACCGCTGGCCCAGCGTGGCGCCCGTTTCGCGCAGCCAGTCCGTGAGGCGCGTCCGGCCCGTCGGCGGCGAATCGGTGTGGAGCAGCCCGGCCATGAGGCCCGTAACTTCGTCGTGCGTCAGTAACACGTCGCCCATCAACTTGCCGACGAGCCATGCCGCGCGCCACCCCAGCGCCGCCGGAATGGATATTATCGGACGCGGCTTGCCGATGGCCCGGCCGATGGCTTCCACGAGGCCGCGGTAGGTGAACGTCTCCGGCCCGACGGCGTCGAGCGTGTGGTTCTCCGCGCCGGCGCCCTCCGAGACCATCAGGGCCGCCAGGTCGTCGACGTGAATCGGCCGCAGGCGGTACTGGCCGTCGCCGAAAATGTTGAAGACGGGCAGCTTCCGAAGTGCCCACGCGATGTTGTTCATCAGGATGCCCTCGCCGCCGAAGAGGACCGCCGGACGCACGATGGCGTACGAGAGGCCCGATTCCCTGAGCATCTTCTCGCACCTGGCCTTGCCGCTGAAGTACTCCAGCGGCGAGTCCTCCGACGGGTTCGTGATGCTCACGTGGACCACTCGCCGCACGCCCGCCTCCCTGGCGGCGGCAAAGAGCGTGCGGGTGTTGCGGATGGCGTCCTCGAACGTCGCCGTCGGCGTGTTGAACCGCACCCAGTAGGTGTTGTAGAGGATCGCCGCGCCGCGGAGCGCATCGGCGAGTTTCTCCGGCTCGTTCCAAGTGTACGGGCGGGCCTCGACCTGGCCGCCGAAGGGGTTCTCGCGTTGAGGCGAGCCGGTCAGCGTGCGGACGCGGTGGCCGGCGTCCAGCAGCCGCTTCGTGAGGTATCGCCCGGAGTACCCGAAGGCCCCGGTGACGACATGAATCTGTTGCTCGGCCATGCGAAATCTCCCCTGGGTACAGTGGCCATTACGTGGCAGCGCTACTTCACTGTGCGCGGCGGGTCAGGAGACCCGCCGCGCAAATCGCAATCTAGCGCTATCATACATTATACCAGAGGCTGTCCCTTGCCGGCTGCCGCGCCGGCTGTTTTGCCTTGCCGGGGCAGGGGGGCGACTTTAGAATGCCCGGCCCTGTGCTGGGGGTTACGTTTACATGCAGTTCGAGCCCGCGGCGGGAGCCGCGGGGTATGCTTCGTACGAAGAAAGGTGTCGTAAAGCCCATGCAAACCAAGAGCGACCGTCTGAAGGCCCTGCCCCCGTACCTCTTTGCGGAGATCGACCGCAAGAAGAAGGCCGCCATTGCGGCCGGGCGGCCGGTCATCCACTTAGGGATAGGCGACCCCGACACGCCCACGCCGGACTTCATCATCAAGGCGGCCCAAGCGGCCGTCGCCGACCCGGCTACGCACCAGTATGCCCTGGACCGCGGCGACCTCGGGTTTCGCAAGGCCATCGCCGCATGGCACAAGAAGCGGTTCGGCGTGACGGTGGACCCGGGGACCGAGATCCTTCCCGCCCAGGGGTCCAAGGAGACGCTTTCGCACCTGCCGCTGGCCCTGATGAACCCCGGCGACGTGGGACTCGTGCCGGACCCCGGCTACCCCGTGTACGCCTCGAGCATCCAGTTCGCCGGCGGCGAGGTCGTGCGGTTCCCGATCACGGCCGACCGCAACTACCTGCCCGACCTGGCGGCGTTTACGAAGAAGGACCTGAAGAAGGCGAAACTGATATATCTCAATTATCCTAACAACCCGACGGCCGCCTCGGCGTCGCTCGAGTTCTACGAGGAAGTGGTGGCGTGGGCGGGCAAGCACGGCATCGTCGTGGCGCAGGACGCCGCCTACAGCGAGGTGTACTTCGAGGACCCGCCGCCGAGCATCCTCGAAATCCGCGGCGCGAAGGACGTGGCCGTCGAGTTCTACTCCTGCTCGAAAACCTTCAACATGACGGGCTGGCGCGTCGGGTGGGTGGTCGGCAACTCCGCGGTCATCGAGAGCCTCGTCCAGATAAAGAGCAACATGGACAACGGCGTCTTTACGGCCATGCAGAGGGCCGGGGCCGCGGCGCTGGAGGGCTACGACCGGCGGGAGATCCGCGAGTTGCGGGCGATGTACCGGCGCCGCCGCGACTGCCTCGTGGCCGCGCTGACGGCCGCCGGCCTGGAGGTCAACCGCCCCCAGGCGACCTTCTACGTCTGGATCAAGTGCCCGGGCGGCCTCGACAGCCGCACCTTCGCCGACCGCCTGCTCTCGGAGGCCGACATCGTGGCCACTCCCGGCATCGGCTACGGGCCGCACGGCGAAGGGTACGTCCGTATGGCCCTGACGGTGCCCGAGGCGAAACTCGAGGAAGCCGCCGCACGCATCAAGCGGCTGAAATTCTAGAGCGGTTTGAGATTGTGTATGTGCGCGGCGGGTCTCATGTTTAGCCGCGGCCGCACACGGCCGCGTTTTGATGATCGTCGCCGTGTGCGGCGACGGCTAAACGATGGAGACCCACCGCGCAGCACTCGGCATTTCCGAAACGCGAAGGCTGCGACCATGCCAACCGTTTACCTGGGCCTCGGCGCAAATCTCGGCGACCGCCGCGCTGGATTAGAGGCGGCGCTGGCGGCCCTGCGGTCGCACCCGCGCATCCGCGTCCAGGCGGTCAGTTCTTTCATCGACACCGACCCCGTCGGCGGCCCGCCCGGCCAGCCGGTCTACTTGAACGTCGCCGCCCGCATCGAGACGGACCTGGCGCCCGAAGAACTCCTGGCCGAATGCAAGCGCATCGAGCGGGCCCTCGGCCGCCGCGAGGGGCCGCGCTGGGGCCCGCGGCCGGTGGACCTCGACATCCTCCTCTACGGTGATCGCATTGTGGACGAGCCGGACCTCATCATCCCCCACATCGGCCTTCGCGAGCGGCGGTTCGTCCTCGCGCCGCTGGCCGAGATCGCCCCTGACGTCCGC
>JAPLMO010000434.1 GCA_026386995.1 Planctomycetota bacterium
AGCACCCGAGAGGCCTTACGCGATGACGTATCCCGGCGCCAGGGCCTCGCCGTTGTCGCGGTACCACTGCTGAAGGCGCTTGCGGCAATCGAGCAGCGTGTCGCGGTACGCCGGGTCCGAGGCTAGGTTCTTCATTTCGCCGGGGTCTTTCTCCAGGTCGACGAGCATTTCGCGGTGCTCTCCCGCGTCGAAGACCGTGTACTTGAATCGGGCCGTGTGCAGCGCCCGGCAGTGGTGGCCCTCGACCACGAGCGAGTCTCTCCAGGACGCAGCCGTGCCGCCCTCGGCCAGGGGGCGGACGCTGCGGCCGGCCAGTTCCTTCGGGGGGGCGATTCCCGCGAAGTCGCACAGCGTCGGGATCAGGTCCAGCCCCGTCGAGACCAGGTGCTCGCGGTCCACAAGCCCTGGCCGCGTCACGCCCTTGAGGCTGACGATGAAGGGCACCCGCTCGGACTCCTCGTAGAGCACGGACTTGTGCTCCAGGCGGTGCGACCCGTCCATGTCGCCGTGGTCGCTGGAAAAGACGACGACGGTCTTCTCCTCCAGGCCCGCCTCGCGCAGCGCCGCGAGGACGACGGCGATCTCGCCGTCCACTTTCTCGGTCAGGCGGCAGTAGGTCCAGCGATGCAGCCGCCAGTCGTCCTTCGTCCAGTGATCGCGGACGTAGAAGCGGAAGGCACGCGGGTCCACTTCCTTCACGCCTTCCGGTTCGCCCGCGGGAACCTCGAAGTTGTCCGGCACGGGCGGGCACTGGTCGGGCGGAGGCGCCTCGCCTGCCGGCCCCGCCGGCAGTTTCGGGCCGCCGCCGGGCGTGGCGGGGTCGGTCCGCTTTCCCGCTTTTATGCTCTGCGCGTATGCCCGCGGGGCCATGTAACAGATGTCGTGCGGGTTGATGAAGGAGGCCACCAGCAGAAACGGTTTCTCGTGTTTGCGGCGGAGGAACGCGGCACAGGCGTCGGCCAGTCCCGCACGCTCATCCTTGGATATGGCGTCGAACCCGATGGCCTCGAGCGTCATCGGCAGGTGCACTTTGCCGCCGTAGACCGTCTCGTACCCGGCGTCGCGGAAGACCCGGCCCAGCGAGTGCGCCAGGAGCGCCTCGGAGACGTTCGCCTTCGCCTGGGGCATGTCCTCGTTCTGCTCCATGCCGATGCGGCTGGGCATGGCGCCCGTCATCATGCCGACCCGCGCCGGAACGCACACCGGGTTGGCGGAATAGGCCCGCGTGAAGCGCGCCCCGGTCCGGGCCAGGCTGTCCATCGCGGGGGTTTTCAGGTACGGGTTGCCGGCACACGACATCATCTCGGCGTACTGCTGGTCGGTGAAGATGTAGAGGATGTTGGGGCGCGGCGCCGGCGCAGGAGCGTCGGCCGCAAGGGCGACCAACGGCCGGGCCAGCATCGCCGCGGCGCCCATGCCGGCCATCCGCAGCCACTGGCGGCGGGTCAACGGCGGCAGAGTCTCGAGCAGTGGCATGCGGCGTCCTTTCTCATTCTCCCCTCTCCCCACCGAGGGAGAGGGGGCGGGGGCCTGCCAAGCCGAAGCCTTGGCGAAGGCTGGTGAGGGATACTTGCGCGGTGGGTCTCCCGACCCACCGCGCAAATAGCCGGCAGCCTGCGCCTGTGCCGCACAAGCATAGCCGCAGCGCCGGCGGCTGCAAGTGCAAAGGCCACCCGTTCCCATGACTTGTATCTGCCACTCAAAGCGGTCGCGCGCGGCAGTTGAAAATTGGGCGGCTCTACGCCTCCGGAGGGACAATCTTTTCCAACTCGGCCATGAGAGGCGGGAGGTCCGCGGTCACGACGTCCCACACAATGTCATAGTCCACGTGCAGGTAGTCGTGTACCACTTTGTGCCGCATGGCGATGATACGCGACCACGGGATTTGCGGGTTCGCCCGCTGGAACTCCGGCGACACGTGCCGTGCCGCTTCGCCTATGACCTGCACCAGGTGGGCCAGGGCCATGCGGAGGTTCTCGTCGGCATCATACTCGTCGCGGCTGCGGCCGGCCACCTTCTGGCGGGCCTTTTCGGCCATATCGAGCATGTGCCCGGCGTACACC
>JAPLMO010000296.1 GCA_026386995.1 Planctomycetota bacterium
GTACTTTTCGCCGAAAAGGGCCATGGCGCCGCGCCGGCGGGCCTCCTCCAGGGTTGTGAACGCGATGCTGACGTCAACCCCTTCGAGAAGCCGCTCGTTGACGAGGTTCTCGACGCGCCGCCGCTCCTCGGGCGCGAGGGCCGTCGGATGCGTGAAATCGAACCGGAACCGGTCCGGCCCCACCTCGGACCCCGCCTGGTGGACGTGCTGCCCCAGGACGCTCCGCAGCGCCCACTGAAGGACGTGCGTGGCCGTGTGGTTGCGGGCGGTCGCCAGCCGCGTATTCGGGTCCACCGCGGCCCGGATGCGGCTGCCGCGAGCCAGGCGCCCGCGCTCGACCTTCACCAGGTGGACGATGAAGCCGTGGTCAAGGATGGTGTCGCCGACCTTGGCGGCGAGGGTGTCGGACTCCATCGCCCCGACGTCGCCGACCTGGCCGCCGGAGCGTGCGTAAAAGGGCGTGCGGTCCAGGAGGACCTGGGCCTCGTCGCCGGCCTCGGCCGTATCGCGGAACTCGTCTTCGACGAGGATGGCCAGGACCGTGGCCTCGCTCTCGGTGGCCTCGTAGCCGACGAACTCGGAGTTGACGTTCTCGCGGCGCAGCCGGTCGAGGGCCTGCTCCGAGAGGAACTCGCGCTTAAAGACGATTGCGCCCGCGCCCATCGTCGAGCCGGCGCGAGACTGCGCGCGGCGGGCCTCCAGGGCCTTCTCGAACCCTTCGTGGTCGTAGGTGACGCCCTCTTCCTCCCAGCGTTGCTCCATGAACTCGATCGGAATGCCGTAGGTGTCGTAGAACTCGAAGACCTTGTCGGTCGGGATGCGCTTGGCGGCGTCTGCGGCCGTTTCGGCGGTGACTTCCTCAAAGATGCGGATGCCGGCCGAGTCCTCCAGCGCCGCGGCGAACCGCTTCTCCTCGGCCTCCAGGATGTTCATAATCGTGGTCTTGCGCTCGCGGATCTCCGGGTACGTCGCAGCCATCATCTTCTCGACCACCGGCACAAGGCGGTAGAGGAAGGGGCCGTTGACGCCCAGATGCCGCCCGTCGAGGGCCGCACGCCGGATGATCCGCCGGACGACGTACCCGCGGCCGTACCTGTCGGGCAGTGCCCCGTCGGCGATGCAGAACGAGACGCTGCGGACGTGCTCCGCGATACGCCTGAGGCGCCGGCAGTCGGTGTCGGGGCTGTCGGGGGTGTACGTGCGGCCGGTCTGCTCGGCGGCCGCCAGGACGATCGGCCGCATAACATCGATGTCCTGTGCGCTCGGGACGCCCTGCATGATGGCCGCCATGCGCTCCAGGCCCATGCCGGTGTCGATGTTCTGGGAAGGCAGGGGGACCAGTTTGCCGCCTTCCTGGCGGTCGAACTGCTGGAGGACGAGGTTCCAGACCTCGACGAAACGGCTGGAGTCGTTGCGGGGCGTCGAGGCATCGCCCCTGGCCGGTTCGGTGTCGATGAGGATTTCTGTGCACGGGCCGCACGGGCCGTTCGGGCCTTTCGAGGGGGCCGATTCGGGCCAGAAGTTCGACTGCTCGCCGAACCGCCAGATGTGGTCGGCCGGCACGCCGACGAACTTGCTCCAGATGTCGAAGGTCTCGTCGTCGTTCTCATAGATGGTGATGTGGAGTTTGTCGGGCTTCTGGCCCATCTCCTCCAGCATGAACTGCCAGGCCCACTCGCAGGCTTCCTTCTTGAAGTAGTCGCCGAAGGAGAAGTTGCCGAGCATCTCAAAAAGCGTCATGTGCCAGCGCGTGACGCCCACGTTGTCGAGGTCGCCCGTGCGGAGGCACTTCTGGCACGTGGCGACGCGGTTGAAGCCCAGGGGCTTCATGCCCAGGAACTGCTCCTTGAACTGGTTCATCCCCGCGCCGGTAAAGAGGAGCGTCGGGTCGTTGTGCGGAATCAGCGAGTCGGGCGGGAGGATGCGGTGCCCCCGCTTCTCGAAGAAGGCGAGGAACCGGCTGCGGATTTCGTCGGTTTTCACGTCGCAAACTCCTCATGCGTGGCGCCGCGGCGGCAAACGACGGCTGTTGAACCTGACAGTTTACCGCGCCCTGAGGGTTTTTCAAGGCCGGTTTCGCGTCCGCGCGTAACCCTCAGTTTTGGGCGATCCTTCCCCTGCCGGGTGGCATGCCCACGCCGCCGTTTGCGTGGGCATGCTCCATGGCCGCGGCGACAGCATGCCCAGCGAACGGCGCGCTGGGCATGCCACCCTGCTTGGGCCGATTGAGCGCCGGAAACTGAGCGTCCGCGCCCGTCCGAAGAAATGTGGGGTGGTCGCCGGGCATGCAGGGCGGGCGCTATGCACCCACCGTCTTGGCGTTAACGGTCGGCCCGCCACGAGACCGCGCGGATACAGACAACCACGTGGTCGCCCAGGCGACCACCCTACATATGCGAGGCTACTTCCCCCGCACGTCGTAGCACCACAGCGTGTCGTGGTACCGCAGGTACAGCCGCCCGTCCAGGAGCACGGGGTGGGGCCAGACGTCGCTCTTGCGCGGCGAAGGCGGCACGAGGTTGAACCGGCCGCACGTCTCCAGGCCCGCGGGCGTCGGTTTGATGAGCCGCATCGGGCCGCTCTCGCTCAGGATGTACAGCCGCCCGTCGGCCCAGAGGCAGGAGCCGCTGTCGAGATCAGTTGTCTCGAACTTCGTCTCGCCCGTCGCAAAATCCAGCCCGCGCCAGCCGCGAAGTTTCCGATAGCCCGAGCCGTAATAGACGCCGCCGACGAGCACACCCGCGCCCGTGCATGTGTCGAGGTCGTTCTTCCACGCCTCCCTGGCCTGCGTGCGGTCGCCCCGGACCTCCAGCGCCATGGCCGTTGCGTTGGGGCCGTCCGGCGAGACGAAGAGCACCCGCCCGCCCGAGTAAACGGGCGTGCAGACGTTCACCTGGTACTTGTTGACGCACTCGGCGGTCCACTCGAGTTTCCCGGAATCGGCGTCCACACCGAAGGCGTGCCGCGAGGACATGCTCGCGATGTGCCGCCTGCCGCCGAATTCAAACAGGATGGGCGACGCGTAGCCCGCCCGCTCGCCCGCGATAGGCTCGGAGGCCCAGACGGTCTTGCCGGTGAGTTTGTCGAGCGCCGCCATCATCGCCTTCTTGCCGCCGGGGGTGACGATGATGCGCGGCCCGTCCACCAGCAGGCACTCGGCCATGGCCCATGTGATGTTCTTGGCCTCGAAAGTTTCCAGGACGTTGACGGCCCAGAGTTCCTTGCCCGTTGCGGCGTCCATGCACGCCACGCGCCCGTGGGCGTTCATGTGGTAGAGGCGGCCGTCGCTGTAGGCGCAGGCGGCCCGCGCCCCGGGGTGGGGGTCCTGCCACGCCCCGCCGTTGGCGGCCTGCCACCGGGGCTTACCTTCCAGGTCGAAGGCGAAGACGGTGCACGCATCACCCACGTCGCCGGTGATGTATATCGTGCCGCCGACGATGATGGGGCTGGACCAGCCCTTGCCGAGGCCGCTCGTTTTCCAGAGGAGTTTCGGCCCGCCCTCGGGCCACGATTGCAGCAGGCCCGTTTCATCGGAGATGGCGTCGCGGTATTTGCCGCGCCACTGCGGCCAGCCGGGTTCGGGGGAGGCGACCAGCCCTGCGGCGTGCTTCTCGATGGCAGCGGCTGCAGCCGGCCCGGCTACGGCGCCAAGCAACGCGAGGGCCATAATGACGCCGAGTGCTTGGTTTACACGCATCAGTTGCCCCTCGAACGCGCCAAGTTTACCGAGTTTGCTCGTCGCATAATAAACACGCGCCGCGCAAGCGCGGCGGCTAAACGTTGTTGCGCTCGGCGCGCAAATCTCGCCGGTGCGTCAACCACGGCAGGCGATCACCATGTTGGATGCCTTGACCTTCATGCCGCCAGGGCTTTATCAGCGGCCTACTTCTGCGGCGTCGGCTCCGGCAATCCTTTCGCGCCGACGCGCTCCCCCTCGCGCCGGGCGATTTCGATAATGGCGCTGGAGTCATCCTCTATCCACTGCTTCTCGCCGCAGGCGATGGGCTCGATGCGGCTGTCGGTTTGGGCGGCCACTTCCCAAAGGAGCATCGTGTCCTTCAGTTTTCTTGCCCGGTCGAACTTCGGCGAGACCACGATCAGGTCGATGTCGCTCCACTCATGCGTGCGGCCGGTCGCCTGGGAGCCGAAAATCACCACGAAGGGCACCTTCACGCCGCGCTTTGCCAAGGCACGGACGTATCGCCGCACTGATGCTATAATTTGTCGGCTAACCATGTGAATGCTTCTCCAGACCGCTTGAGGATGGCGCTGGCCTGCGCTGCGCTCGGCGTGGGCGGAAGAGTCTCCGGATAGCGGCCTGCCAGACAGAATGCGTTCAGGGTCGCAAGCGTCTTACGACGGTCCTGGCTCAATCGCAGCCCTGTAATCTCGACCAGAATGAGCAAGTTGTGTATCCGCGGCGCGAGTTTCCGCGTCGCGGCACAGACGTGGGCCTTGAGAATCTTCTCCATCGCCAGGTGTGCGAAGAACAGGCCGTGGCGGCTGCGGCCGAGGCCAACCAGTTCCCGCGCCACGGCCCAGTCCTCCTCCGCCCCGTCTCGCCAGTAGGCGACTTGTTTTTCCATGTCGATCATGGCTTCGGCCGATACCGTTTATTCAGGCAGCGGTATTCTATCATCGCAACAGGCAACGGCCACACGTTTCTGAGGGCGGTCCTATGGTTTCGGCTCGCCTTCCTTCTTCTCGCCAGCCGGCTTGTCCTTGCCGCTCTCCGGCTTGGCGTCGGGTTTGGGCTCCGGCGGCTTCGATTCGGCCGGCCTTTTGCCGCGCTTGCCCTTGGGTTTTTCGGCCGGCGCCTTGCCGTCGCCCTTATCTTTCTCAACGCCGGGTGGCTGGATCACCCGAACGCCGATGCCCAGGACGTGTACCATGACCGGCCCCTGCACGTCGGCGATCGCGTCCTCGAACTCCTTGATGCTGGCGATCTTCTTCTCGCCCACCTGGTCGATGACCATGCCGGGAACGAGTTCGGCCCCGGCGGCGGAGGACCCGTCGCGGACCTCGCGCACAAAGACCCCCTGGTCGCTCTCCTTCAGGCCCGTCTGCGTCCGCAACTCGGCCGTGAGCGGCTCAACGCGCATGCCGCGCCACCACTCGCCCATCATGCGGGTCGCCAGGACGTCTTTCGGGGCCGGCCGCCGCGCGACCTCCACCGTCAGCGTCACCTTCTTGCCGTTCCTGAGGACCGTCAGCGGAATCTTCTCGCCCACGGGCGTGGCCTGGACGACCTGGATGACGTCGTCCGGGCCGTACACGGGCTTGTCGCCCACGGCGATGACGACGTCGCCGGTCCTGACGCCCGCCTTCGCGCCGGGCGTATCGGGCATGACTCGGGTGACGAACGCGCCGTTGCCCAACTCGGCGCCGCTCGATTTGGCCTCCTCTTCCGTGACCTCCATGATCTCTATGCCGACGTATCCGTAGACGATCTCTTCGCCGCGCTTCAGGCGTTCGATGATGCGCTTGGTCTCGGCGGTGATCGGCACGGCAAAGCCGACGCCGTCGTTGGCGCCGCTCTGGCTCGAGATGACGGCGTTGATGCCGACGACCTGGCCTTCGAGGTTCACCAGCGGCCCGCCCGAGTTGCCGGGGTTGACGGCCGCGTCGGTCTGGATGAGGTTGCCGTAATAGCGGTCGAGTTCGCGTCCGATGCTGGGTATAGCGCGGCCGATGCCGCTGACGATGCCGAATGAGATGCTGGCCTGTCCGTCGCGGCCGAATCCGAACGGGCTGCCCACCGCCAGGACGAACTGGCCGCGCCGAAGGGCCGAGGCGTCGCCGAGCGTCGCCGCCGGCAGACCGGAGGCCTGGATGCGGATGACGGCCAGGTCGCGACGGGCATCGGCCCCGACGACCTTGGCCCGGAACTTCTTGCGCGTCGACAGCGTCACCTCCAGTTCGGAGGCGCCGTGGACGACGTGCTCGCTCGTCAGGATGAGGCCGTCGGACGAGATGATGACGCCCGAGCCGTTGCCCTGGGTCCGGAAACTCGGATGGCCGCGCTTGCGCAGTTTATCGAGGAAATCGCGGAGGCCGTCGGGCGCGGCATCGGGCGGGCTTTCTTCGGGGTCCAACATCTCCTCGGTCGCATCGCGCATGACGACGATGTTGACGACCGCCGGGCCGGCCTTCTCTGCGGCACGCTCGATGGCCGTCTCGACGGCCTTGGCCGCATCCAGCGGCGCAGGGGCCGCGGCCATTGCGGCAGACGCGGCCGATGCGGCAGACGCGGGCGGCAACGCCTTCGCCGGCTCCGGCGCGGCAGCGAAAAGAATGCCCCCGCACCATGCGGCAACGGCCAGGCAAACCAGCGGAACCAGGACAACCCTCGGTATACGCATAACTAAAAGCCTCCACAGTCGCCCGCCGCCAGGGACGGGCAAGCCCATATCCACCCGCTTGAACACGCCTACCGGGGCATTATATCCGCGAATGTGGCCGGTGTACGAGGGCAAATGGGGTGGCCAATCGCGGCGGGGTGTGGCCGCGGATTCCGGCAGGCGGTTTTTTTCGTTCGGGCCTGGAGCCCTATCCGCAAGGCTCCTGACCCCGTTGCCGGAAACGAGTGGCAAGGAGTCGTTTCAGGCGGGCCATGCAGCGCGGCTTGGGCAGGCGCAGGTCGTGTTCCCAGATGCGCAGGATGCGCCAGCCAAGGCGTTTGAGTTCGCGGTTCACCCGGCGGTCGCGGGCGCTGTTGGCTTCGAGTTTCCGCCGCCAGAATGCACGGTTGTTGGCCGGCTTGGTGTAATGCATCGGGCAACCGTGCCAGAAACACCCGTCAACGAAGACGGCCAGGCGTGCGGCGGGGAAAACGAAGTCCGGCCGCCCGAACAACGGCCATCCGCGCCGCCATCCGGTGATGCCATTGGCCCGCAGCAGCCGGATCATCCGCAGTTCGGTTTCCTTGTTTCCCGCGCCGCGGATACGGGACATGCAGTAAGAGCGACGGTCCTTGGAGAGGACATCAGCCACGGGATTCCACCGATTCGCCGCCCAAGACGGACGCCGCCAGCGCGTCCAACTCGGCGTACAACTCCTTTGCGTCAAGAACCGAAGTATCCACTTTGTTGAAATGATGCCTTATGGCCTTGGCAAGCGTCCGAAACAGGTCTTGGTGGTTGCGGGCCTGCACAAGTGCCTGAAGGGGTGAACCGTGGCACTTGGCACGCTCCGCAAACCACTGCACAAACCGCTCATCGTCAAAGCACTCCGAATCGCACAGTTCCACCCAACTTGTCCAGTCACCAAGAGCCTCGGCAGTGGGCCAGTCGAGCCTGCCCAAGAGCGCCATGTATCGGAAATAACTGTTCTTCGGGCGTTGCTGAGCCCTTACCGAAAGGCGGCCGTTGCGCGTGGGGTTTAGTGCGCCTGCGTGGTCATACACGGCTCGCCACAGCCATATCCTGTCTCGCTCATCCCCAACGTCGATCTCGTTGAGGAAACCGAGCCTGTTTCCAACTTCCCACCAAAGGCGTAGCACGCCGGCCTTGCCTTTGGTCGCCAGGAGGCCACTCCTACGCATTTCAGCCTCGATCTCCCGCATACGGCGTTCCAGGAGATCGTCATTGCGCTTGGCCAGCGCCTCGCCATCCCCGGCCAGCACGCCGCCCGCGGTCTTGTACGAAACTTCAAGCACGTCGGGGCGGTCATGGCTTTGGCTCTCACGTATAAGCACGGGCATCGTCAGCCCCCGTAGTACGTGTTCAGCAGCCGTGCAACCTGTGCAGCACCTGCAACAAAGAGATCGCTTGGGCACAGATTTTCGGGACAAGAAATCAGTTTTGGGTTTTCAGAGGCCAAGTCCACTTCAATCAGACCCATACACAAACGCTCAAAGACATATTGTTCCACGCGGGTGCTGTCGTCCTTGATGCTCCGGTAAGCCTCATGCAGCGTATTATAGAGCAGAATGCGCCTGTCGGCCACCGAGCCGGGACGCACACTGTGCTGCAACTGATGCTCCGGGGGTTGAAGTTCGCGCGCCACGACGTCCTCGAAGAGTCCCGCCTCCGGCGGGTCCTCCTCGACCCAGAACCGCCTACCGGCCTCGTTGATGATCTTGCCCTTGGCAAACTCCTCTTTACCAACCTTCACACGCGCCATTGCAATAATGCGATTCTTGAGCACCCACTCGCCTTTTCCAAATTCACTCCGGATGATTCGCAATTCAAAAGGCTCGGCAAGAGTGACTTCCGTTTGTGCATCCAGATTCAGCGTCTTCTCAAGAAGCACCCTATCCTCGCCCGCCTGTTTATGCACAAGGTAGACTTTGACCTTGATATGGATTTCGTGCGGCAAATCGTTTGTCACACATAAAGATTCTGCCTTCAACGACTCACCGTAGTTCACCCTGGCGCTTCCCGAACGAGGAAATACGAGTCCGCCATTGTAGGTGACACGGATCGGATGAGCGGTTCCCGAACCCCCGCCCCCACCCGTCGTTCCGATCCCCCGCAGTGTTATACCCAAGTTCTTGGCCAGTCTGTTGAGTTCCAGCATGGCTCGCTTGGCAGCATCGCGGTTTGTAGCATCGTCGGAAGGTACGCCGGGAGCGCCCAAACGCTTCTCGGCGAAGTCCTGCACCTCCTTCTCAATGACCTCCCGCACCTTCCGGCCAACTCCGCGGCTCAGGTTCACATAAAAATGTGTTGGGTCCTCGAGTTTCTTCATTTCCTCGTCGAGGTCTTCCTCGAACCGGCAGTAGCCGTGCAACCGCGACGAGATATCATCGGGGATATGGGGAACGCCGAGATTCATGACCCGCATGCCACCGCGCTGTATGGCAATACCACGCACGTCATCCTGAACCGGACCGTCTTTAACGGCGGCAACGTGCAGCTTGGCAATGTGGTACGTGTCTCTCCCCACCTTCACAGGCAGATGCTCTCGCAAAAACACAACATGCTGAGCCGTGTCTTTTTCGGGCATGTCCATTTCTGGAGGAGCCGTAACAGCCAAATCGCCACTGCCATCCCCGGTATCAACGGTGATCTGGGCCTTGCAGTTGCGCAGAATTTCCCACCAAGTTGTGGCAATCAGCCGTGCGAACTCCCCGCCTCTCACTACCTTCACAAGTTCCGCGCTGGGCTTGTCGATTATAACGCGCGTTCCATATTGTTCGAGGGCCGGTATGTCCTCGCAATAATCCCTCAACTGCCTGCGACCGGCATCGCCGTCGAAATCTACGACGGGGCTCTGCGTCCGCTCCAGCCACCTGGTGCCCAATCGGTAACTGCCATCACAACGCAACGAATCGTACAGAATGCGGTTCTCCTGACTGGCTGCGACAAAGATGAACTTGCCTTGGCCGCGCGCTCCTAATGAACCCTTTTCACCAGTCTTCGTGAATGCCAGGTTCTCGAATCGTCCCCAGCGTTCCTCGGTGGGCAGGTCATCACGGTCCAAATCTTGCTCGGTCAGGACGCGCCCCGTGAGCCCGTGCGTACCCCAATCCGTGAACATGAACCATCGGGGCTTTGCGCCGGTATCAAGATGGAAAGACATTCCCCAGCCCCGACCATGCTTGCGGTTGGTGCGAGCGTCCCATCCGTTCTGGATAGCGTCTTTTTGCACGCCTGCCGGAATCGATGCATTCCTACTCAGATACTGGTCCTTCACATTCTGAAGCTGTTGAGGCCAGTTAATGAGGGTGGGCCGCATGTCACCGGAAGACTTGAGGTTGGTCCAGAAGTCAGGCATGTGTATCCCCCTGAAAAAGAGAACGCCTTAACCAGTGACTGTATCCGCTACAAGACCGAGACCGGCTTGTTGTGCCTCTACGCAGTAGAAGTCCTGCTCCTTAACCTTGCCTGAATGATAGCGCCGCCAGGCGTTACGCAATACGGGAATCAGGGCGATGGGCCAGCCCGTGGCGGCGTCTGCAACGCGGAGCGATGCGCACAGGGAATCCGGCAAATCGCACGGAACCTGAGTTGCCTCGGTGACCGCCTCAGGGGAGCGTTGTGGAACGCTGTCGGGGTGAAGGCCTGGCATCAGGTAAAAGATCGCATACCACCCCGCCAGAAACATCTGTGGGTCAAGATGCGTAAGGGAAGAAGGATTGGCGCGCTCAAGCAGCACCAACAAGCGCTCCGCCGCCTCTTCAGGGCCGGCCGGGACATAACGGCTGACGCGACCCTTGGAGAGATTAGGCGCTCCGGCGGCCTTCGCCAAGTAACGCTGCACGGCTTGACCGATGGCTTTGGCCACGAGAGGAGGCACGGCGTTACCGATGACGCGGTACTGATGGGTGCGCGCCACAGGGAACACAAACCAATCGGGAAATGTCTGGATACGAGCCGCTTCGCGGGGCGTCAGCGTTCGGCACTGGGTCGGGTGGATAAACATCAGGCCGTCTTTGGCCAGGTGGGCCACGATAGTGCTGCAAAGTCCCTTGCGCGACTGGCGGGTATACCTGTCCCGGAAGCTGCCCTTGTCGTAAGGAAACTCGAACTCCACGCCGTGCATCATGGCATGCTTGGAGTTTTCGCCCTCGCGCAGGCGTGCGAAGTCGCGCAGATCGCGCTCGCTGTGTGGCCGCGCCCAATGCGCCGACAGTTCCTTGGCCTTTGCCACCTTCAAGACGCCATGAAGGAACTGTTTTCCGTATACCTCCGTGTGTTTGCGCCGCAAGTCAAGATCGTACGAGGCATGGTCTTCACCTTCCCCGGCCTTGAGAGGCGGGAGGTCGCCGATCGCCTCGCCCAGCGTTACGGGATTGTCGACTCGCTTGGCCCTCAGCATCGCCGGGCGGAAAACAGGTAACTCGACCCGCGTGCCGATGATCAACTGGCGCACACGCTTCTGCGGCACGCCGAAATCAGCCGCATGCACGGTCTGGCCATAGACCCGGTACCCCATATCCCGGGCGTCGGATTGAACGGAAGCGAAGTGGCGGCCCCCGTCGGCCGAACGGATGCCCTGCACGTTTTCCATGACGAAAACGGAGGGCCGGAAGAACGCCACATAGGCCAGAAACTGCTTGTACAGTTCGCGGCGCTCGTCGGGCACGATGCGCTGGCCGTGGTTGGCCCCGTCGCGGCGGCGGACATTGCTGAAGCCCTGGCAGGGCGGGCCGCCCACGACCACGTCCACCCGGTCCCGGCCGATCATGGCAGCCAAGGCTTCGGGCGGGAAGGCGGTAAGGTCCCGCTCAAGAATGACGGGAACCTCGGGGAAGTTGGCCCGGAACACAGAGATGGCGTCGTGCGCGAAGTCGATGCCCGCCAAGGTCTTCAAACCCGCCTGCTTCAGGCCCAGCGTGAACCCGCCGCAGCCGCAGAAGAGGTCGAGGCTGGTGAGTTGCCCTTGCATAACCATAATTTATGCCCGCGCGGCCCCTGACTGTCAAGCGTATTCGCCTTCGGAGTGGGCTTGCGTCGAGTTCCGTCGGCAAATTTGGCAGGTTCCCGGCCCCGAATCCCGACCTCACGGCTCAGGCACGACTGCCAAAATGGCAGTCCCTGAGGCCGCCGGGGGGGCGAACCACCCGAAATCAGGGACAGCGCCAACGCCGCCCGGACCCCCGACCCGGCCCGCCGAAACCGCCTGGCGCTGTCCCTGATTGTTTTGGGGGCGCCGGAAGGGGTGTCGGGAAATCACGACCAGCCCAGTCGTATATATTATAGTATATAATGGCGGGTGTCAAAACCGCCGCGCGCGGCTCAAAAAGGTATCAAGTTCCGATCAAAACCGTGTGTGAAGTATCAAAAACCAGTAAAAAAGCGCCTTACCCATCTTGCCAAACGACGCAAAAACGGCCCTGGCGCTAGCGCCAAGGGGGTTTTCAGTCTCGCGCGGCGTGAAAAACGCCCGATTTCGCCCTCCGGTGTATACTATAGTGAACGCGATACGTTTCGGTACTATAGGCTATAAACCCCGCGGCACACATAGTCGGCGACCTCGGTTGCCGCAATTTATCAGGCGTCGGCGTCTTCCGGCGGGTCGGGCGGGTTTTCGCCGGATTCGGAGGCTGCGCTGGGGGCGCCGGCGGCCATGCCCTTGGTGACGAGGATCTTTTCGTGGATTTCCTTGGCCACGTCGCGGTTTTGCTCGAGGAACGCCCGCGATGCGTCGCGGCCCTGGCCGAGGCGGACCTTGCCGAACGAGAACCACGCGCCCATTTTTTCGACGACGCCCAACTCGGCCCCCAGGTCCAGCAGGTCGCCCTCGGTGGAGATGCCGCGGTTGAACATGATGTCGAACTCGGCGTTCTGGAAGGGCGGGGCGACCTTGTTCTTGACGACCTTTGCCCGCGTGCGGCTGCCGACGGCGGTTTCGCCGGCCTTCAGCGTGTTGATGCGGCGGAGGTCGATGCGGACGCTGGCGTAGAACTTCAGCGCCCGGCCGCCCGGGGTCGTCTCGGGGTTGCCGTACATGACGCCGATTTTTTCGCGGAGTTGGTTGAGGAAGATGACGGCGGTCTTCGACTTGGCGATGGAGCCGGTCAGTTTCCGCAGGGCCTGGCTCATGAGGCGGGCCTGAAGGCCCATGTGGGTGTCGCCCATCTGGCCCTCGATTTCGGCCTTCGGCACGAGGGCCGCCACGGAGTCGATGACGACGACGTCGACGGCGCCGCTGCGGACGAGGAGGTCGCAGATTTCCATCGCCTGCTCGCCGGTGTCGGGCTGGCTGACGAGGAGCGACTCCAGGTTGATGCCGATGCGTTTGGCCCACGAGGCGTCGAATGCGTGCTCGGCGTCGAGGAACGCCGCCACGCCGCCCTCGCGCTGGGCGTTGGCGATAATCGTCAGGGCCAGCGTGGTCTTGCCGGAGGCCTCCGGGCCGAAGAACTCGGCCACCCTTCCGCGCGGCAGGCCGCGGCCGCCCAGGGCGATGTCGAGGCTGACCGAGCCGGTCGAGATGCATGGGGCGTCGATGTGCAGGTTGCCGGAAAGTTGCATGATGGCGCCCTTGCCGTACTGCTTCTCGATCTGCGAGACGACGCGCGCCAGGCCGGCCTCCCGCTCCTTCGTCCCCGTGAGGTGCTCGACGGCTTCCCTTTCCGGCCCTTTTTTCTTTGCCATGGTCGCTGCTCCTTCGGCTGTACGGTGTTTTTGTCGTTACCCGAACAATACCCTAACACCTTATCGTCCGCCGGCGGGTGCGCCAAGAAGATTTTTTCGGATTTTCGGAGAAAGGGCCCCGTGCGGCAAGTTCGCTTCTTCCCGTAGGCGGATGCCCCGCCGCTTCCGCGTCGGGCTCGAATATCTGACCGTTATCCAAACATCGCGGCGACGATGGCGGCCGAGCCGAAAAAAGACAACAGCACGAGGACTACGCCGGTGACCCACAGCGATTTTCGGTTCTTGATAACACCGGCCACCACGAGAACCAACCCGCCGGCCAGCAGCACGGCCGTTATGAGGCCGGCCACGGCAAGGACCACGAGAATGGGCGTGAAGTCGGCCATTACGTTCCTCCGCCATCCAGCGCGATCTTCGCCAGGGGCGTGTACGTCGGGCCCTGGGGCGAGAGGTCGCTCTTGAAGATCGTCACCTCGCGGGCCTCGAAGGACGGGCCGGTTACGCCGGCCGTCGCGTCGATCGCGCCGGCAAGGTCGCGTCCGCCGCGCGGGCTTTTGACGCGGCCGAGCGTCAGGTGCGGCGTGTATGCGCGATCCTCCTCTTTTTCGGCGAAGGCGGCCGTTGCGCCGGCGAGTGCCGCCTGGAGTTTCGCCAGGCCGCCGCTTGCGTCTTCAAGGCCGATCCAGATGGTGCGCGGCAGGCCGCGCGGCGGGAACCGCCCGGCGCCTTGCACGCGAAGGGCCAGCACGCCGAACGGCGCGGCCGCCTCGCGCACCGCCGTCTCGAGGTCGGCGAGCATGTCGGCCGGCACGTCGCCCAGGAACACGAGGGTCAGGTGGATGATGTCTGGGCGGACCCAGCGGACGTCGCCCCCCGCTCGCCGCAGGCGTTGCTGGCAGTCGGCCAGGTGCGCGTGGACCTGGGGCGGAAGTTCAATCGCGATGAATGTGCGGACGGTCTCGGCCATGTTCTGCTCACGGCGTGTGCGGCGACAGTATAGCGTTGGGAGAGCGTGTCAACCAGATATGAAACGGCGGGATTCGGGATTCGGGATTCGGGATTCGGGAATCGGGAATCGGGAATCGGGAATCGGGATTCGGGATTCGGGAATCTGGATTCGGCAGAGGTGCCCCTGGTATTCTGTCAAACTTGTTTCTGTGAATTGAAGCAAGTCGCGCGGTGGGCAGTCTTGCCCGCCGCGCTTATGCAACTCGCTGTCTCAATCTTGACGGAATACTAGCGGTTTCCGATTCCCGAATGCCGAATCCCGAATCCCGCCGTTACTTTGTCAGAACGTCAGCATGTCATGGTACTCATTCAGCCGCCGGTCGATCTCATCGATCGAAAGGCGCTCGAAGCGGCGGAGGCCGAAGTCCTCGATGGCGAAACTGGCGGTGATGGTCCCGTAGGCCATCGCGCGGATCAGGTGCTGGAAGCCGTACTGGCCGGCGCTGGCGAGGTAGCCCATCATTCCGCCGGCGAACGAGTCGCCCGCGCCGGTCGGGTCGCGGACTTCCGTGGCCGGATAGGCGGGCAGGGGACAGACGTTGTGGGTCAGGGCCGCGTTGCTTGGGTCGGTTGGATGCAGGACCAGGATGCTGCCGTGCTCGCCCTTCTTGATGACGACGAACTTCGGGCCCAGGGCAAGGACCTTGCGTCCGGCCATGATGAGGTTGTGTTCGCCGGTCAGCATCCGGGCCTCGCCCTCGTTCAGGACGATGCCGTCCACGCGCGCGAGGAGCGCCAGCAGGGCCTCCCGTTGCGTCTCGATCCAGAGGTTCATCGTGTCGGCGACCACGAGGTCGGGCTTCTCGATCTGGTCCAGGACGGAGTTCTGTGTGACGGGCGACCCGTTGGCCAGGAAGACCAGGCGCGTGTCGCGGAAGTTCTTCGGGATGGAGGGCCTGAAATCGCCCAGGACGTTCAGGGCGACGTACTCGGTCTTGGCCTCGTTCATGGCCCCCTGGTACGAGCCGTGCCAGCGGAACGTCTTGCCGCCCGGCACGACCTCCAGGCCGGCTGTGTCGATGCGGCGCGAGTCGAACACGCGGAGAAACTCTTTCGGGAAATCCTCGCCGACCACCCCGACGAGCCGGACCGGCACGAAGAAGGAGGCGACCACCGAGAAGAAGGTGGCCGCGCCGCCGAGTTCGTCCTTGGCCTCTCCGAAGGGCGTGCGCAGGGTGTCCAGGGCGATCGAACCGACGACGAGCAGCGACTTGGGCATCTGTTTCACCTTATGCAGGATTCAGGGTGCAGAAAACGAGAGTCTGCCTGGCCATCCATCCGACCGGCACGAACCGGTCGACGCGCATGCCGGCCTCGGCGACCTCTTCGGCGATGTCGCGCCGCGTCTCGCCGCCGTAACGGCCTCGCAGGCGGTCCCTCAGGCCGCGCCAGGTGCGGCGGCTGTAGAATGAGAACAGTATCCATTTTCGGCTTGCCCGCGCCAACTCCTTAAGGACTTCCACCCGCTCAGCGCGTCCGGGGATCCGGTGCAGAAGGCGTATGGCCATCACGAGTTCGAACGTGTCGTCCGCCACCGGCAGATGCCGCGCATCGGCCGCGATGAACGAGCAGGCGGCGCCGGCCTCGTGTGCGGCCTGCCGCGCCAGGCGGATCATCTCGGGGGCCACGTCGGCGCCTACAGTCTGCGCGGCCCGCGCCGCCAGGATCGGGAGTAACCGCCCCGTGCCGCAGGGCACGTCCAGCACGGGGCCGGTCAGCGTGAGGCCGCGTAGCCAGTCGCCTATGATCCGCCGCTCGGCGGCGTCGACCTTGCGGCCGTGGCGCGACCGGGCGAAGCGGCTGTCGCGATAGTTGGCGGCGTCGGCCGCGGTGGCGTAGCGCCGGGCGAAGGCGTCGAGGGCATCCTGGTCAATCCGCCCCTTGGCGAAGTTTCGTGCCAGGAGGCCACGGGCGCCGGCCAGGGCCTGGGCAAAGATGTCGTCCAACGGCTCGGTCACGAGGCCCAGGTTCTCCCGGCGGTCGATTTCGGCCGCGGCCTCCATCATCGACTTCACCCATCCTGGGTCGGCGTCTTTGAGGAGAATGAACGTGCCAAGTGTGGCCAGCATCTGCTTGAGCGCCCCGTGCACGCGGGCGTCGCGGAAGTTCGTGTGCCGCAGGTCCACCAGCGTTACGGCCGGGGAGTGGCCGCTGTCCTCGGTGACGAGAATATTCTCGGGCCGCACGTCACGGTGCAAGACGTTGTGGGACGCCAGGTCCACGAACAGCCGCGCTGTGGCATTCGCGAGCGTCCGGCGTTGCTCGGCGGTTGCCGCACCGGGCCGGAGGAGGTCGGCCAGGGGGCGGGCGTTCGGGACGTACTCCATCCACAGGTACGTCCGCCAGGCGCCCCCGGCGGCCTGCTCTCGCACCAGGGCCAGAGGGCGCGGCACGGGCAGGCCGAGTTCACGGAGGCGGATCGCGTTGATGAATTCGCCAAGCGCCCCGCGGGACCCCGACCGGAACAGGCCCCATAGCGATGAGGTTCGGTAAACCTTGACGAACACCCCGACGGGCACGCCAGGGTGCTCGGGCAGGAGGCCATACGCGCGGCCGACGCTCTCGCGCCCGGTCGTGCCGGGAACGGTCCGGAGCCGCTCCGCGGGTTGGAACGCCTGCGCGAGGGCCGCGCGGAGCGGGCCCTCAAGATCGGGCGCAAATCGCCAGAGAAGTTTGGCCAAGCCAGCCTCCGTACGGGTCCGCGTAATCGTACGGTTGCGCAGGATAATGGGCGAAAGGAAAGAATCAAGGGATTAAGCGATTACGCCGTACCCCGCTCAATCTCGTGCGCCTACCCTATCGGCTGTGGCACGGCTGGCTTGTCCAGCCGTGGGTAACGCCGCAGACCTTCCGCCACGGCTGGGCAAGCCAGCCGTGCCACATTGCGTAATCTGGAGCGGGCGCACGTAACTGAGGCTTTACGTTACGCCGCCTTGCGTTTGCCGTCAACGCGATGGGCGGTGTCGCGCCGGCGGTCGGGGCGCATCCAGTTGGCGATGAGTGGCTCGCAGACGGCCAGGAGTAGGCAGGCCATCAGGATGTACTGCCAGAGTTCGCGTCTGGCGGTGTCCTCGAATCGCGACACGAGTTCCGCGAGGCTCGCGGCCACGTGGGTCTCGCGTGCACCGATGTCGCCGCGTAGTTTCTCGTCGGCGATCTCGGCCAGGTCGGACTCGGCGCCGTCGGGGTTGGTGGCAAACAGGCCCGTGCCCTGGATGTCGCCCGGAACCCGCCAGGCATAGTAGCCGAGTTGCCAGGTCTTATCGAACTTCACGATGTTCTTGGCGCCGGCGACCTGGCTCTCGCGATGCTCGGTGGCGGTCTGGCTGTTGGGTCCCAGGGGGCCGGTGAACTCCACGGTCGCGACCGCCTTGGCGTGCGTGTACAGGTTCGCCTCAAAGGGCTGGCCGGCCATCAGGTTGATGCGTTCGCCCTGGCTGCGTGCTGCCACGTGAACGATGCGCATGGCCAGCGGCAGGAAGAGGTTACGGATCGGGAAGTTCGACCAGTCGGTGGTGGCCGGGACCGTCAGCAGAAGGACGTGCCCTTCGCCATAAGGCTTATATAGGAGGAAGGGGTCGCCTCCGCCCAGTCGCGCCAGGACGGCGTCGGCCGGCGCACCCTCGGTGCGGAGGTACTGGTACACGAGGATGCCTTGGTAGATGTCGGCCGAGTCGACGAGGTCTTCCAGGTACGGCGATTGGCCGGCCACCTGGGTGACCTTCTCGACGGTGGTCCTGAGGACGGCATCGCCGACGGATTCCTTGAGTTTGGCCGGCAACAGGCCGCCCATCGCCGGGACGCCGTCGATGAAGAGTTTGTTGTACTCGGCCGGGACGACGTTGGAGCCGCACAGGATGACCAGCGTCCGGCCACGCGCGACGTAGTCGGCCAGTGCCTTGACCGCCTCTGGCGCCAGGCCGCCGACGTTGTTGAGGAAGACGGCCTCGTATGTGTCGAGCGCGGCTGGGTCGAAGTTGGCCACGGTCGTCTCGACGGGCTTGATGGCCCAGGGGATTTCCGCATTTCCGCCGACGGGGTCCAGTGCGCGGGCCAGGTAAAAGTCGGCGTCCTGGAACGGGACGTCGGCCTGCTGCTGCTTTATGAGGAGGACCGGGATGCGGTCGGCGATGACGAGGGCGATCCGCCGCGTGTTGTCGAGGTCCAGCGAGTCGGTCCCTTCGAGGGCCGCCAGGATCCGGTGCGGGCCGGGCTTGTCGAAGACGTGCGTGAAGGTGGCCATGCGGGCCGAGCCGGGCGCGGCGGCGGGGGCCATGTCCACTGGCGTCTTCTGGCGGGCCTGGCCGAAGTCGTCGACGAACAGCAGGATGTTGCGTTTCTCGGGGGCCGGGCCGGCGTTGCGGACGTTAACGTCGATGCGGATGGGCATGCCCACGACGCGGCTGCGCGAGATTATCTCGGCGCCCGTCAGTGCCACGTTGGTCAGCGACGGCTCGGTCGGCCGGATGACGGCGATGGGGATGTCGGGGTGCCTGCGCGGCTCGTCGATGTTCCGGAGGCCCTCCCAGGAAAGGGCCTGGCGGTCCGTGAGGACCCAGAGGCGTTTGTCGGCGGAATCGGCCTTGTCCAGGAGGGCGTAGGCGGCCTTGAGAGTGCCGACGAGGTCGGCGCGGCCGCTGGAGACCTGGGCGCCGTCGATGTCGGCGAAGAGTTTCGCGCGGTCGTTGATGAGGCGCGCGGGCGAGGGCTGCACGCCGGGGTTCGTCAGGAGGACGGCGGCCTGGGCGGGCTTCCACTTGCTTTCGAGGATGGCTCGGGCCTCCTGCTTGGCCTTGGAGAACCGCGTCTCCTCGCCCTGGCGGACGTTCATCGAGTATGAGTTGTCGAGCACGAGGACCGCCGCGCCGCTCCTTTGCTCGTCAAACAGGCCGAACGCCTCCGACAGG
>JAPLMO010000080.1 GCA_026386995.1 Planctomycetota bacterium
CCGGGCGACACCATCGCAATCGAGCGCATCAGTTCGCACCACTTCCGGCTGCTGCCGTTTGAGGCTAAAGAGGAGCGGCAGCATCCCGCCGTGTTTCTGTTTGCTGCGTAAGGAATCCTATGGATTCGAGGCCCGCCAACGACGGTCAACCCTGGACGCGCGACGAACTCATCCTTGCATTCGAGTTGTATTGCCGCATTCCGTTCCAGCGCACAAAGGCCGGCGATAGCCGCGTGAAGGAACTCGCGGCGCTTCTCCGCCGCACACCAGCATCTATTGCCCGAAAACTTGGCAACTTCGGAGCCTTTGACCCTCAACTCGCGGCACGCAACATCTCCGGCCTGACGCACGGCAGCAAGTTGGACAAGGTCGTGTGGGACGAGTTCCACCAAGACTGGGCCGGGCTGGTCGTTCGCGCCTACAACATCAAGGGCGAACTCAAACCGGGCCAGCGCGTCGAGCAACTGCTGGTGCAGCCGCAAGGCCCATCGGAGAGAATCGCCACCGTCAAGCAGCGTTTGCACCAGTCATTCTTTCGCGACGCGGTTCTCAGCAGTTACAACGGTCGTTGCTGCGTCACCGGCCTGCCGATTGTTGAGTGCCTCGTTGCCGGGCATGTCATTCCGTGGAGCGTGGATGAACGCCGACGCGCCGACCCGACCAACGGCGTGTGCCTCTCGGCCACCTTCGACCGCCTATTCGACGCGGGGCTTGTCACCATCGAAGATGACCTTACGCTGTGCGTGAGCAAGCGTCTGCTCGGCCTGACCGACCGCGCTGTCGCCGAACAGGTCGCCGCGCGACATGGCCAGAAGATCATCCCGCCCTCCCGCTTCTACCCTGACCCGGCCTGCCTGCGGTGGCACCGGGAGCACATTTTTGAGGTCGCATAGAGAAGACCGTTCGTCAACCCACTGGAGATCACTGCGATGAACACTTCACCCTCAACCGATCTTCGTCAGACTGCTCTTGACTGCGTTTCCGACATGGGCGATATCTTCTGGGATTACGACGCCCGGCGTGATGCGTCCGGCCAGTACCGCGACCCATTCGAGGTTGCGGCCGATGCGGTCGAGAAGACACTGCGCGAAGTTGTGCTCGACGTACTGAGTGCCAACCGAGCGGATGCCATCTTGCGAGCCGAATACGAAACGCTGATTGCGGAGTTGCCAAAGACGGCGACTGATGACCAGATTATCGGGACTCTGGTTGCTAACGCTGACTGGACCCGAAACGGCGCGAGTGAAGTACTCCAACTCGCCCAGCGGTACGGAACGAGCATCCTCCGCAACGCGCTGGCGCTTGCTGCGGCAATGCAAATTGAGGACGGCAACGCGGGCCTCTGAATCGCGGCACTCTTCGTCAACAAGACGTCGACGTCTTTCGCCCCAACGGGGCGGCGGAATGTAGCCACGGGTGGAGCGGCGCGGCCGCGCTGCGGCCCGCCGCGTAACCCGTGGAAAGCGAATGAGGGGAGAGTCTCTCATCCTTTTTTCCTTTTCGCCCCAGAGGGGCGAAGGAGGTTCTTGGTGCCACGAAAGGATACCTATGCCCGGCACTTACTCCCAGATTTTCCTGCACACCGCCTTCTCGACAAAGCATCGCGAGCCGTGGATCAAGCCCGAAATCGCTGAGCGTCTGTATCCGTATATCGGCGGCATCGTCCGGGCCGAAAAGGGCGTGCTCTACGACATCGGCGGCATCGCGGACCACGTTCACATGTATCTGCGATGGCGGCCAGACGAATCGATTTCAGATTTGATGCGCACCGTGAAGGCGCGTTCCTCGAAGTGGGTGCATGACACTTTTCCCGCCCTCGGCTCGT
Source organism: Planctomycetota bacterium (assembly GCA_026386995.1). Next base: position 1,826 of record JAPLMO010000080.1, read on the forward strand.
TTGCCTGGCAGGAGGGGTACAGCGTGTTCTCCGTCAGCAAGTCCCAGGAAGAAGCCGTGAAACAGTACATCGAGGGACAGGCCGCGCATCACAAGAAGGAGGACTTCAGGTCCGAACTCCTGCGAATGCTCCGCGCCCACGAAGTCGAGTTCGACGAGCGGTATGTGTTCGACTGATCCGTCCCGCGTCCCGGCAATTCCGCCGCCCCTTCGGGGCGGATGTATCAATAGACGATCTCTACCACGGGTTGCGCACCGACCGCTTTACAGCGGCCGGTGCTCCACCCGTGGCTACATTCCGCGGCCCCGTTGGGGCCGAAGGGTCCGGCATAGCAACAACGCCGTCACCGCCGGTTGGGGCCACGCGGGCAAGGAAGGCGTGACCATGCCCGCCAAGGGGCGGATTGTCGAGCGGCCCTATGACGAGGACGAACTGGCCGCCGCAACCGACGCCGCCAAGGCTCGCGGCCTGTCGGCCCGGCAGGCCCTGGCCCTTCTCGGCCGCGAGACGCACGACGTTTACCTGAATGACCGGGCGTTCTGGAAAAACGTCCCGGCCGGCGTGTGGGAGTATTACATCGGCGGCTACCAGGTCGTCAAGAAGTGGCTGAGTTACCGCGAGCAGGAACTTCTCGGCCGCCCGCTTCGGAGCGAAGAGGCCCGCGAAGTCACCGCCATGGTCCGCCGCCTTGCGGCCATCGTCATCCTGCAGCCGGCCCTGGATGAGAATTACCGCCGCGCGAAGGCGGGCGCCTATGCCTGGCCGGCAAAGTAGGGGGGTCGCCCAGGCGACCGCGCGGAGTCTGGCCCGCCTCTGGCGGGTTCCCATGCTCCTGCGGCGTACGTTGCTTCAGCCCCGACCGGGGCGCAAGACGGTAGCCCAGGACGTGAGTCCTGGGTGCGCGGACGGGGCGATTATTCTCTCCTTGATTTGTGCAGCCCCGGAGGGGCGAAAGAAACGTTTTCGCGGGAGGCTCGCACTCTGCCGCCCCTGCCGGGGCTATAGCAGTTCACGCTTGACTGTAGCGAGTGTGTGCGCGGTGGGCAGTCTTGCCCACCGCGCCGCCTCTCGACATTCCGCGCGGCGGGCAGGACTGCCCGCCGCGCGAGGGGCTACAAGCAAGCGTGAACTGCTCTAAAAGTAAAAAAGGAGGCCGGGGGGGAGCGGTTGCGACCGTTTTCCAGGGTCCGCCAAGACGGCGGGCGGATCTTCGACTCACGCCCTGGGCTACCATCTTTCGCCCCTTCCAGGGGCTGCGGTGTCGCCTGCCCGTGGTTTCCGCC
>JAPLMO010000065.1 GCA_026386995.1 Planctomycetota bacterium
TTGTCGTGCAAGGGTGCTACTGCGGACCCCCGGCGACGCTGGCGAAGTTCCACCGACGCCACTTGAACCGCCGCAAGAGGCCCCGGCTGACCTGGACCCCCCGGACACCCTGCCCCTGGACGCTGCCGAAGCGGAAGCCGAGAAATAATTCGGATTCCGTATTGACAAAACCGGAAATGGAGTCATACTGTGGGCATGAAATCTCAAAGGCAAGTCCGTTTCACTTCCAAAACCCCTGGCCGGGGCATGCCTATCCGTGAGGACGGCTGCGCCTCTTTGAGAGCGTCATTAACCCCCGGCCAAGGGTCTTCTGAAAGGCGGCTGCCATGAAAGTCTATAGGCCCACGTTCACGGAGAAGTTGACCGGCAAAACCAAGAAATGCAGCCATTGGTACATCACGTTCATTGACAATCTGCAAGTCCGGCGCAGGCTGCCTGCGTTTGCCAATAGGCCAGCGACCGACCGCGCTGCCGTGAAACTCCAAGAACTCTTGAACACCGGCGGCGTCCCATCGCAAGAGTTACAGGCATGGCTTGAAAAGGAAATCCCTGCGGCGATGCGCGAGCGCCTTGTTGACTGGCGAATTGTCGATAATCAGAGAATGTCAAAGCACCTTGGCGCAACCTTGGCGGAGCACCTTGCGGATTTCCGCGCGGCCTTGGAAGCCAAGGGCGACAACGCAGGGTACGCTCGGCGGGAAAGCATAACCCTCAATAGCATCTTCAGCGCGTGCGGGTTCAAGACGTGGACGGACCTTGACGCTAACCGGCTCTACACCTATTTGGCAGGCTTGCGGGGTCCGACTGGTATCAGTCAACGGACGTTCAATGCTCACCTGAAAGCCACACAACATTTCGCGCGCTGGATGATCAAGGAACGTCGCGCTACGGACTACCCTCTTGAACACCTGTCGCCCGTAACGCAGACTGAGTTTCGACGCCAGCGGCGGGCGCTAACCCTGGACGAACAACGGCGGCTTTTGACCGTGACGGCTGCGGGGCCGGTTCACCACACTATGACCGGCGCTGAGCGGTCCCTGATCTATCGCTTGGCGCTTGAGACGGGCTTGCGTGCTGGCGAGATAGGGAAACTGACCGTCTTGGCGTTCGACTTCGACGCTTGCACCGTGAGTCTGGCGGCGAGTTGCACCAAGAACAAGAGGGATGCGGAGATTGACCTGAAACCTTCGACGGCTGCGGCGCTGCGGGCTTTCATGGCAGGCAGACTGCCGCACGATTCGGCCTTCACCGCGAACGCCGCGGACCGAAGCGCCGAGATGCTACGGCTTGACCTTGAGGCGGCGGGTATCGACTACAGCGACGATGCGGGCCGCGTGGTGGACTTCCATGCCCTGCGGCATACGTTCATCACGACCCTATCAAGGGCAGGAGTCAACATCGCGGACGTAAAGGTGCTTGCCCGGCACTCGACGATCACGCTCACGGAGAAGTACATCACGCTCTCGGTGCGACCGTCGCTCAAACGGATCATCAACGAGCAACCGGACCTGAGCGCGGCCCCGGAAAACTTGTCCGTGGCTTGTCTTGGCAGCCGTTCAGCATAGACTTTGGTGGACTCTGGTGGACAGTGAAGCGGCCTTGGCGCTGGTGAAATGGCGTTTATGGTTCAATAACGATATGTCAAACACGACTATAATTCGCCTGAAATTCCGGGTGGTTGCGGTGTCGCCTGAGTCCGGACAGGCCCGACGCAGGGAAAGGGAAACTCATGTTCAAGCAGCGGCTGTTTACTCCAGGCCCCACGCCGGTTCCCGAAGAAGTGCTGATGGAACTGGCCCGTCCGATCTTCCACCATCGGACGGCCGAGTACCGTAAGATGCTCGAGCAACTTACGGCCGACATGAAGTATGTCCTCGGCACCACGCAGGACGTTTACACCATCACCGGCAGCGGCACGGCCGCCATGGAAGCGTCGGTCGCGTGCGTCGTCGCCCCGGGTGAGAAGATGATCGCCGTGCGCGGCGGGAAGTTCGGCGAACGCTGGTCCGAACTCGGCAACGCCTTCGGCGCCAACACCGTCAACATGGACGTCGAGTGGGGCATGCCCGTCACCGCCCAGATGATCGCCGACGCCCTCAAGGCCAACCCCGACACCGTCGCGGTCTACATCACCCAGTGCGAGACCTCCACGGCCACCACGAGCGACGTCGAAGCGATCGCCAAGGAAGTCGCCAAGACGCCCGCGCTGCTCGTGGTCGATGGCATCTCCAGCATCGGCGCGATCCCGTTCAAGATGGACGACTGGGGCGTCGACATCGCGGTCACCGGCAGCCAAAAGGCCCTCATGCTGCCGCCGGGCCTGGCGTTTATCGCCTGCTCGGCCAAGGCATGGAAGAAGATCGAGGTCGCCAAGGGACACGCCTACTATGTCAGCCTGAAGGCTTACCGCAAGGCCCTCACGCCCCCAGAGTGGGACAACCCGTATACGCCCAACAACGTGATGGTCCGGGCGGCCTGCAAGGCCCTGGCCATGATTCGGGCCGAGGGCATCGAGAAGATCTGGGCCGAGACCCACAAGCGGGCCGAGGCCATCCGCGCCGCCGCAGGGGCCCTGGGCCTTCAGGTCTACTCCAAGGCGCCGTCCGACAGCGTTACGGCCATCATGATCCCGGCCGGCGTCGATGGCGAGGCACTCGCCAAGACTATGACCAAGGAGTTCGGCATCAAGCCCGCCGGCGGCCAGGGCAAACTCAAGGGCAAGATCATCCGGTTCACCACGATGGGCTACACCGACTCCTGGGACATCCTGGCGGCCGTCGGCGCCCTGGAGATGACGTTGGCCAAGATGGGTCAGAAGGTCGACTTCGGCGCCGGCGTCGCCGCGGCCATGAAAGTGCTTGCGAGTTGACGTGCCTTTGTCGTTTAGCCGTCGCCGGTACGGAGACGAACGAACAAAGCGAATCGCCCCCATTTTGAGGAGGCTCCATGAAAATCCTGGTATCCGACAAACTGGCCGAAGAAGGCGTTGCCATCCTGAAGGCCGAGCCCGGCTTCGAGGTTGACTTCAAGCCCGGCATCAAGCCCGAGGACCTCAAGGCCATCATCGGCCAGTACGACGGCATCTGCATCCGTAGCGAGACGAAACTGACGGCCGACATCCTGGCCGAGCCCGGCAAACTGCGGGCCATCGCTCGCGCCGGCGTCGGCGTCGACAACGTCGACATTCCGACCGCCACGCGGCACGGCATCGTCGTCATGAACGCCCCGGACGGCAACACCGTCTCGACCTGCGAACTTACGATGGGCCTCATCCTTGCCGTCAGCCGCAACATCGCCCATGCCTGCGGCAGCATGAAGGGCGGCAAGTGGGACAAGAAGTCCTACATGGGCAACCTCCTGGCGGGCAAGACCGTCGGCATCATCGGCCTGGGGCGCATCGGCTGGGCCGTCGCCAAGCGGTGCCTGGCGTTCGACATGAAAGTCCTCGGCTACGACCCGTTTGTCGCGGGCACCGTCGGAGACCTCGCCAAGGAGGTCCGCATCGTCAGCAGCCTGGAGGAACTCGTCAGGGAATCCAACATCCTCACGGTCCACACGCCGCTGACCGACGAGACGCGCGGCATCATCGGCGCCAAAGAACTGGCTAGGATGCCCAAGGGCGCGATTGTCATCAACGCGGCCCGCGGCGGCATCATCGACGAGAAGGCACTCCTCGAGGCCCTCAACTCGGGCCACATCGCAGGCGCAGGCATCGACGTCTGGACCAAGGAGCCCGTCGAGGACCGCTCCCTGGCCGACCATCCCAAGGTCACCTGCCTGCCGCACCTGGGGGCCTCCAGCTACGAGGCCCAGCGCAACGTGGCCATCGATGCCTGCCACAACATCGTAGACTATCTTGCCGGGCGCGAACTCCGCGGCGCCGTCAATGTCCCCGCCATCGACTTCGGCTCGGTGGGGGTCCTCAAGCCCTATGCCGAACTCGGCCATCGCATGGGCGCCATCCTCGCGGGCCTCATGCACGGACGCCTGAAGCACCTCGTCGTCACCTATGCCGGCGACATCGCCAGCGCGTCCTTCAAGCCCGTTACGCTGAGCGTCATCATGGGCCTCCTCCAGCGGGTCGTTTCGTCGCCTATCAACATGGTCAACGCCATGCTCGTGGCCAAGGAATACGGCGTCGATCTTTCGGAACGCACCAGCGGCGACGCGCGCGGATACGTCTCCAGCATCCGCGTCACGGCCGAGGTCGACGTCGAGAC
>JAPLMO010000457.1 GCA_026386995.1 Planctomycetota bacterium
GCCGCCCGCTGGACGAGGAGAACTACCAGATCGGCTTCGTGGACGTCTGCGACACGCCGTACCCCGAGACGATCGCCGCCTGCCGCGAGGCGGGGCAGGACATGTATCAGTTCCGCGCCGGGGCGAAGTAGGCGTCGGGTACTGCGTTACTCTCGGGGGGCAAGGGGTCAGGAGCCTTACAGATAGGGCTCCTGACCCCCTCGTAAGTGACGCAGTACAAACCCGGGCCGGAATCGCTTGCGTAACCCGGGGCGGGCCACTATGTTTAGCCGCAGTGGCGGGATATGTTCCATGAACCGCGCGAAGGAAAGGGGCCTTGGATGTCGATTACGCGTCGCGTTTTCCTGAAGGGCGCCGCCGTGGGTCTGGCCGGGGCGACCGTGGCGTCGAAACTGGCGGCGGCCGAGGCGGCCGACACGGCCCCGCGGATACACATTGGCTCCTGCCACATCGGCCTGGCCGGCGCCAAGGAGGCCGGCCTGGACGGCGTGGAGGTGGGCGTGGGTAACGCGGCTGACACGCTCAGCATCGCCGAGCCGGCCACGCGTCAGAAGTACAAGAACGAGATGAAGGAGACGGGCCTGGTGGCCTGCTCGTTCATGATGGGTCTTCTGAATTCCTATCCGCTGGCGTCCGACCCGCGCGGCCCGGCGTGGCTGGAGCAGAGCATCGACGCCGCCAAGGACCTCGGCGCGAAGGTTATCCTCGTGGCGTTCTTCGGCAAGGGCAGCCTCGGCACCAGGGGCAACGTGAAGACCGCCGACGTGGATGTGGTGGTCCAGCGACTCAAGGCCGCCGCGCCGAGGGCCAAGGACGCCGGCGTCGTCCTGGGCATCGAGAACGAACTTCCGGCCAAGGCCAACCTGGAGATCCTGGACCGGATCGGCAGCGACGCGGTGGGCATCTATTACGATGTCTATAACCTGACGAACAACGGCTACGACATCCCCGCCGAGATACGGCTCCTCAAGGACCGCATCTGCCAGTTCCACTTCAAGAACGGCCCCGACTACCTCGAGAGCGGCAAGGTCAAGTGGGAGCCCGTGGCCGCCGCCATGAAGGAGATCGGCTACAGGAAGTGGATCGTCCTGGAGACCTCAAACCCGTCGAAGAGCGTCGTGGCGGACGACCGGAAAAACGCCGAGTACATCCGCAAACTGTTTGCGTAGCATTTCGCAATTCGCAGGCCATGGACTGGCGGCGAAGCGGCATTATAGTAGAATACCAGAGCGGCCGCCTTCTGCTATGGGCGGCCCCCGGTGGGAGGTTTGACCATGACGCGAGACGAATTGCTTTCGCGGATTTCCATCGACCCGAAGGTCTGTTTCGGAAAGCCGTGCATTCGGGGACACCGGCTCTGGGTTTCGCTGATTCTGGATCTGCTGGCCAGCGGCTGGAGCACCGAGCAGGTCCTTGACGAGTATCCCGGCCTTACCAAAGAAGATGTGCTCGCCTGCATTGCCTACGGGGCCGAGATGTCGCGGGAACGCTACGTTGACCTGCCGACCGGAAAAGCCAAGTGAAAGTCAAACTGGATGAGAACCTGGGTCGGCGGAGTGCAGAACGGTTTCGGGCCGCCGGCCACAACGTTGCCACTGTTCACGAACAGGGATTGTCCGCGGCATCCGACCCGGAGTTGATCGTGGCATGTCGTAGCGAGAGGCGATGCCTCGTCAGCCTGGACATGGATTTTGCCAATCCGCTGCTTTTCAAACCCTCTCAGTATGCGGGCATAGCGGTGTTGCGGTTGCCGTCCAAACCGTCGGCGGACGACTTGGTCGTCTTGGTGGACCTCTTGGCGGCTGAACTTTTGGTGGCGCAGGTCGAGGGCCGGCTTTGGGTGGTTGAGCCTGGTAGGATCCGCCAATATCAGCCTGAGGAGGAGTGACCGGGCGGGCCGTCACCAGATGTCAGCCAGGCTCGCGTGTGTCAGTCGATCGCAAGGAGACGCGTCGGTCAAACGCAGGATCAGACCGAATGCGTTCGTGTTCGCAGCCGTGCTTGCTGCCGTTCCTACAGCGTCCACCCCTGCCGGAACTCTGGCCGGATGATCTTGTCGGCCGCAGGCGCGCCTGCGGCTTTCATGTTCGCCTTGTCCCATTCCAGCCGCTTGCCGACGCGGGTGGCGACGTTGCCCAGTTGAATCGTTTCGGTTACGCCGGCCGAGAACTCGAAGTTCGCCCCGGGCACGGTCTTGCCGCCCTTGCAGGCATCGAGCCATTCCCGCTCGTTCCCCGGCGAGCGGGGCAGCGTCTTGGGCGGCGGCTGGAAGTCCTTCATCTTTGACTGTGGCAGTAGCACGGGGTTACTGCCCGTGAACCCGCACAGGATGCTCCCCTTGTCGCCGACGAACAGAAGCCCCTCGTCGGGCACCTTGCGGCGTTCTTCGAGTTCCGCCGGACGCTCCGGCTTCAGGCCGCCGTCGTACCACGAGAGTTTGACGGGCGGCATTGCCCCGCGCGCCGGGAACTCGAAGTGGATGGTCGAGGACTTCGGATAGGTCTCCGGACAGTTGTCGGACGCCGTCGCCTCCACGGCCGTCGGCGCATCCAGTTTCAGCACGCGGAAGATCGTATCGAAACTGTAGCAGCCCATGTCGCCGATCGCCCCGGCGCCGAAATCGTGCCAGCCGCGCCAGACGAACGGCAGATACGCGTGGTTGAACGGGCGGGCAGGGGCCGGGCCCAGCCACAGGTCCCAGTCCAGGCCCTCCGGCACGGGCTGCTCTTCCTTTGGCCGCTCGATGCCCTGCGGCCAGTAGGGGCGGGACGACCAGTTTATCACGCGGCGGACCGGGCCGATGGCGTCGGCCAAGATCCACTCGCACAACTGGCGCGTAGCCTCCGACGCCTGGTTGCCGACCGCCACCTGCGTGGCCACGCGAGTTTCGCGGGCCACTTCGGCCATGCGGCGGGCCTCGTAAATGGTCCGCGTCATCGGCTTCTGGCAGTAGACGTGCTTGCCCATCTTCATTGCCGCGATGGAGATGAGGGCGTGCCAGTGATCGGTCGTGCACACCGCGGCGGCGTCGACGTCCTTCTGCTTCTCCAGAAGTTCGCGGAAGTCCGCATAGGCCGCGCACCCGTGATACTGGCCGGAGGGCTTGTGGCCGGCGTAGTACGCATCGACGATCTGGCGGCAGGGTTCGCGCCCGGCCGTCCCGCCGGTGACGTTACTGGTGCGCGGCAGGTCGATGGGGGCTGGCGTGCTCAGCCACTGGCCCCAGCCGTCGTATCCGCCGCCGAGTAGTTTGCGGACGGAATCGCGGAACTCCGTTGGGGCCCATTGCGGGTAATCGCTGCTCTGCTTGTTGACGTCGCAGACGCTCACGACCTGGACGTCGGGCTGGGCGAGGAATTGGAGCATGACGCGCAGGCCCTGCGATCCGACGCCGATGCAGGCGATGTTGATCTTTTCGCTCGGCGGGGTTTGACCTTCGCCGCCCAGGACGTGTCGCGGCAAGACGGCCAGGGCCGCCGCGGCCCCCGCGCCCGCCAGGAAGGTCCGCCGTGTGACTTTCCGGCCTTTTCGCGTTTCTTTCGGCCCGTCCATGTCGGCTCCTTTCGTAACCGCGGCGTATCGACTGCCGCCAGGGCCGAAGTATAACATGCGATTCCACGGAATTCATCTTCCCAGCGCCTCGGGATTGTGTTAGAATAATTAATGTCAAGCCGTAGGCGGTCGCGGCTGATGTAGTCCTTATAGACCGCGAGCGCCGAAGCGCACTTTTTCGCCGACGCCTCCGTGGGCAAGACCTTCTTTCCGACCTTCCCCACAGACACGTCCGAAGGGACGATTTATGAATGTTCTTCTGATTTACCCGGAGGTTCCCGATACGTTCTGGAGTTTCAAGCACGCCCTGAAGTTCCTGCACAAGAAAGCGGGCAGTCCCCCCGTCGGCCTCCTGACGGTGGCCGCAATGCTGCCCAAGGAGTGGAACAAGCGGCTCGTGGACCTCCAGGTGACGAAACTCACCGACAAGGACCTGGCCTGGGCCGACATCGCGATGATCAGCGCGATGACCGTCCAGCGCAAGAGCGCGCACGAGGTCATCGCCCGCTGCCGCAAGGCCGGCGTCAAGACCGTCGCTGGCGGGCCACTCTTTACGATCGAGCACCACCTTTTCCCCGACATCGACCATTTCGTCCTGAACGAGGCCGAGTTGACCCTTGCGCCGTTCCTGGCGGACCTCGAAAAGGGCTGCGCCAAGCGGGTTTATGCGAGCACCGAGTTCGCCTCCATCGCCGAGACGCCGGTCCCGATGTGGGAATTGGCCGACCACAGGCAGTACGGTTGGATGAGCATCCAGTATTCGCGCGGCTGCCCGTTCAAGTGCGATTTCTGCAACGTCACGTCGCTCTTGGGCCATCGCCCGCGCGCGAAGAGTTCCAAGCAGATCCTGGCCGAACTCAACGCGATCTACGACCAGGGCTGGCGCGGCAACATCTTCTTCGTCGACGACAACTTCATCGGCAATAAGCAGCGCCTGAAGGCCGACCTCCTGCCGGCCCTCATCAAGTGGCAGGAAGGCAAGAAGGTGCCGTTCCACACCGAAAGTTCCATCAACCTGGCCGACGACGAAGAGTTGATGAGCCTGATGGTCCAGGCGGGCTTCCACATGGTCTTCATCGGCATCGAGACCCCCAGCGCCGACGGCCTGGCCGACTGCAACAAGAAGCAGAACGAGGGCCGCGACCTGGTGGCCGACGTCAAACGCCTCCAGCGCGCGGGCCTGCACGTCCAGGGCGGTTTCATCCTGGGTTTCGACAGCGACACGCCTTCGATCTTCCAGCGCCAGATCGATTTCATCCAGCAGAGCGGCGTCGTCATGGCCATGGTGGGCCTCCTCCAGGCGACCCCGGCACCGGCCTTTACGACCGGC
>JAPLMO010000194.1 GCA_026386995.1 Planctomycetota bacterium
TGCCCGCCGCGGTGGGCAAGACAGCCCACCCCGCGATTTGGAGGAGGCAGTTGGTCGTGATTTAGTTGCGTCGCATGGGGGCCGCGCTTTTGCTGTTCTTCGGCGTGGGGGTGGGTCTGCACCTCCTCCTGAGCCCCCTGCGCGAAATGGAGCAGCCTGCCGCCGCCAAGGCGATGACGTTGGCGCTGGGCCTGGCCCTTTCCGTCATGGGCCTGATCGGCGGGTACCTGGTGGCCCGCATGCCGAAAGAGCGGGTCCAGGGCGTTGCCGAGTACCTGGAGAACATGGTGCGTCGCGGCACGGTGGGGCTGGTGCTGAGCGAAAGCCAGGCCGACGCACTCGGGCGTCTCGGCCACGCCGTCAACCACTACATGGCGTTCGTCAAGGACGAGATCGAGCAGTCGGGCCTGACGGCGAAGGAGCGGCAGATCCAGATCAAGGTGCTGGAGGCGGAACGCCGGCACATCGAGTCGGTCATCCACGCCATCAGCGACGGCGTCATCGTGACGGGGGCGTTCGGCGACCTGCTGCTGGCCAACGAGGCGGCCGAGCGGATCTTCGGGTTCCGCTTCGAGACCGCGGTCCGCAAGCCCATCGAGGAGGTCATCGCCGACAAGGGGTTCCTGACGCTCCTTCGGGAGATGCGGGAGACCGGCCTCTTCGTGCCGCACCGGACGCTGGAGTGGGTCCAGGGCGCCGGCGAGCAGGCGCGGGTCTGGCGCGTGGTCCTGAACACGGTGGTGGAAGGCAAGAAGCGCGAACGCATCAGCGGCGCGGTGGCCGTGCTGCACGACGTGACGAAGGAAAAAGAGATCGCGAAAATGAAGAGCGACTTCGTCTCGAACGTGTCGCACGAACTAAAGGCGCCCCTGGCGAGCATCAAGGCGTACACCGAGATGCTCCTGGACGGGGAGATCAAGGAACCCGCGCAGATACGCGAATGCTTCCAGACGGTCGCCTCCGAGACCGACCGGATGAGCCGGCTGATCCAGAACATCCTGAACCTCAGCCGCCTGGAGTCCGGCCTTGTGCCCGTCAACAAGGTGGACCTGGCCGTGACGGAAATCCTGCGGGCCGTCAGCGACGCCATTACGCCCCAGGCGGCCAAGAAAAACCTCAGCCTGGAAACCGACCTGGCGCCGGTCTTCTTCTGCGTCAACGGCGACCGCGACATGCTCTACCAGGCTTTTCTGAACGTGCTCTCCAACGCCGTCAAGTACACCCTGGAGGGCGGCCGGATCCGCGTCTCGACGTACCTGGCGAACGGTTCCATCGTGGTCGAGGTGGCCGACACCGGCCTGGGCGTGCCGCCGGAGGAGTTGCAGAAGATCTTCGAGAAATTCTACCGGTCTCGCCATTCCGGCAAGGCCGCGCCGGGGACCGGCCTCGGGCTGGCCCTGGTGAAGCACGTGATCGAGGTCGTCCACGGCGGCAAGGTGACGGTTGAAAGCGATGTCGGCAAGGGGTCGGTGTTCCGGCTTTCGTTGCCGGCGGTGCGGTAGGCCGGCGGCAAAGACGGGCACGCGGGTGCATGGGGTGGTGCGGCCGGGCCGCTGACCGGTCGTACGGACGGCACGGTACGGCGCCGGGGCGTTAGTCAGGAACGAGAGAACGATGGCAAGGAAGATCCTGGTTGTGGACGACGAGGCGCCCATCGCCAACGCGGTGGCCATGAAACTGCGCAACGCCGGCATGGAGGTCATCGTGGCCCTCGACGGCCAGGAGGCCTACGAGAAGGTGATGGCCGAGCGGCCGGAGTTCATCGTCACGGATCTTCAGATGCCAGGCATGAGCGGGCTGGAACTCTGCGCCCGCCTGGCGGCGGAACTGCCGCCGGGGATTCCGACTATTCTCGTGACGGCCAAAGGCTTTGAACTGGAGGCTGAAACGCTCGAAGGGCTTCCGATCAGACGCGTCATGACCAAGCCGTTCAGCCCGCGCGAACTCCTGGCTTCGGTCCAGGACGCACTCGGCGAGGCGGTTGCCTTGTAGACAAGGGGAATGACAGCATGGCGGTAAAGTCCGCCAGGCAGTAGCGCAGGGTGGGGGGTTCTCAGGCGCGCCGCAGAGGGTGTGGGGCTTCACGGGTGTGTGACTGCGGCGCTTCTGTGAGTGTAATCGTAGGGGCACAATAATGGCCGTTACTCAAACGACGCTTCCGGCGCCGGCGCTGGCCGTGCCGGCGGGTTTGGCCACGGACATTGAGCGCGAGACCGGCGTTTCGGTAGCCTTCTTCGGACCGGCCGGCCGGGCGGTGCGCGAAGCCGGGGCAGAAGGCGCGCCGGCGGACGTTCCTGTTTCGAGTGATACAGCGGCGCGGCTGGCCCGCGAGGCGATTGCGCGCGCCGCGGACCAGTTCGAGATCAACCACACGTGCCTGCGCGGGGCGTGGCGGATCGGCCCTCGCACCAAGGCGAGCCTCATCGTCGTCTGCGAACTGGCCCTGTCGTGCCCGGAGGGCCTGGACATGGGCCGCCGGCTGATGTGGGCCGCAGCCGAGATCGCCCGGGCCCGCGTCCACGAGGCCGCCGTCCGCGCCGAGAACGAAGCCGCCTCCGAGTCCCTGCTTCAGAGTTTCGAGGAGGTCAGCCTCCTTCATCACCTCGGCGAAGTCCTGCGCATCGACCGGCCCGAAGAGGAACTCCTGGGGCGCATCTGCTCCGAACTGTGCGAAACGATCAAGGCTGAGGCGACCGTGGCCTTCCTTCCGAACCCGGACGGGGCGCCGCCGCGCGTTATCCTGTCCGGCCGGTTGCCGTTTGCCGTGGACGACCTGGCGCCAATCGTCGAGCACCTGCTGGAGGGCCCGGGTCCCGAGGCCTCGCTCTTTATCAACAACCATTGCCAGGACGACGCCACCCTGGCGTCCCTGGCCCGCACGCTGAAGCAGGTGGTCGTTGTGCCTCTGCCGCTCGGTGACGGCCTGCGGGGCGCCTTGCTGGCGATCAACCGGGCGGGCGAAGAGTTCGGCAGCCCGGACGCCAAACTCGTGCGGTCCACCTCCAGCGCCAGCGCGATCTTTATCGAGAACCGACGGCTCTTCCGCGAACTCCAGGAACTGATGCTGGACCTCGTTAAGGCCCTCGTATCCAGCGTCGATGCCAAGGACCCGTACACGTGCGGTCACAGCGAGCGCGTGGCCCTGCTGGCGAAGCGGCTGGCCTCGGAAATGCACCTTGGGGCCGATGAGATCGAGCGCGTTTACCTGGGTGGGCTCCTCCACGATATCGGCAAGATCGGAACGCCCGAACGCATCCTGCGCAAGGCAGGGCGCCTGGAGCCCGATGAATTCCGCATCATCAAGCAGCACCCCGAGGTGGGCTACAACATCCTCTCGGGCGTTCACAAACTGGGGCTCATTCGCGAGGTTGTCCTCAGCCACCACGAGCGGATCGACGGCAAGGGGTATCCCTGGGGCCTGAAGGGGGATCAGATCCCGTTGCTGGCGCGTATCGCCGGCATGGCCGATGCATTCGATGCAATGACAAGCGACCGGCCGTACCGGGCCCGAATGCCGCTGGAACAGGTCCAGAGCGAGATCCAGCGCGGTATCGGGGCCCAGTTCGACGAGCGGGCCGCCAAGGCCCTCTTGGGGCTCGACCTGGACTCGCTTCTTCTGGAACTGAGCGCGAACGTCAGCCGCAGGACGGAATCGGAGGCGCAGAAATGCCAACCGTTGCAGACGCCTACGGGAGCATGACGGTCCTGTCTGTGGAGCCGGCACTGACGAAGGCCGAGGCGGAGGATTTCCGCCACGTGGCCGAGGGCCAGGTCCGCGCCGGCGGCCGCTGGTTCGTTCTCGACATGGCCCGCGTCGGCGCTTTCGACAGCCAGGGCCTCGAGGACCTCCTCTGGTTCCACGAGCAGGTGGATGCGGTCGGCGGCGCGGTCAAGGTGGCCAGCCTGAAAGGCCACGGCCGCAAGATTTTCGAGATGGTCCGGTTCGACAAGAAATTCGAGGTCTTCGATAACGTTCACGAGGCGGTCAAGAGTTTTCAGTAGGACTGACGCATGGCCACGATCAACAAAAACCGCGTGCGGCTCGGCGACTTGATGATTCAGCGGGGCGCCTTGACGCAGGAGCAACTGGCGCGGGCGCTCGAGACCCAGCAGCAGAGCCAGCAGCAACGCCTGATCGGCGAGATCCTCGTCGATCTCGGCTACGCCACCAAGGAGCAGGTGTTGTCGGCCGTGACGGAGTCGAGCGGCCTGCCGTATGCTCGACTTGTGCCGCAACTGGTGGACCAGTCGGTCCGCAGCGCCTTGCCGGAGTCGTTCCTCCAGAAGCACGGGGTGCTGCCGCTCTTCCGTATCCGGGACATGCTTACGGTGGCGACCTCGGAGCCGTCGAACCTGTTCCTGTTGGACGAGATCGCGCACGTGGCCGGCCTGAGCGTGCAGTTGGTGGCCGCCACGCCGGAAAACATTTACCAGATGATCGAGTACGCGGCGGCGGAAGGCAAGGATCAGCCGCCCGCCGAGGAGACTAGCCCCGAGCATTTCTTCGCCACCGACATGGCGCTGCCGGACGACTACGACACGGCCTACGGCACGTGGCCGCCCGACAAGGTCATGAGTTTGCTGGTGCGCGAGGCGGTGCGGTCGCGGGCCAGCGCCATCCACCTGGAGCCCGATGAGAAGATGCTGCGCGTGCGGTTTTGCATCGACGGCGCCCTGCGTGTCGTGATGCGGCCGCCGGCCAGACTGGCAGCAGGGCTGACGGGCGCCTTGGAAGAAATGATGGGGTGCGCGGCCCACGGAACCTCGGGCGGCGAGTCGCGCCTCAGCGCGCGGCTGCTGGTGCAGGGCAAGGCCGTCCAAGTGCACCTGACCGCGTTGGGGACCGCCTTCGGACCGCGCGTCACCGTGTGCCTCGTACGCGACGACGAGGCCCAGCGGCCGCTGGAGAAACTCGGCTGCGACTTCGAACTCCTGGCCCGGTACCACGAGATGATCGCGCCGCTGCGAGGGTTGGTCGTCGTGGCCGGGCCGCGCGCCAGCGGCACAACGACCACCCTCTACAGCAGCCTGAACGCCCTGGACCCGATCCGGCTGAACCTCTGTACGTTTGAGAGCAGCATCAACTTCAACATTCCGGGCGTCAGCCAGTTTTCCCCCTCGACCTGTGGGGCGCCGGACGTCGAAGCGGCGCTCGGGCGGCTCCTCTTGCAGCGGCCGGACGTCCTGGTGCTGGACTGCGAGTTTAGCGACGCCGCTCTCGTGATGGCGGCCGAGGCGGCCCGCGACGGCGGCCTGGTGCTGGTTCGCCTGCGGGCCGGCGACGCGGCAGATGCGATTGCGCGGCTGGCGGCCCGTGTGCCGGCGGACGTCCTGGCCGTCGCCCTGCGCGGGGTCCTGGCGCAGCGCCTCGTCCGGACGATCTGCCCCCATTGCCGCATAACGTACGAGCCGCCCCCCAATGTCAAGCGGCAGGTGGCTGAGAAATACGGCCCGGTGGAGGCGTACGTCAAGGGCCGCGGATGCTCGTACTGTACCCGGACCGGCCTGGTGGGTCAGATCGGCCTGTTTGAACTGGCGCCGATGGACGCCGGCCTCGCCCCGCACCTGGAGCAGCCGATGGGCCACGCCGAGTGGCGGGCGGCGATCCGGGCGGCCGGATACCCGTCGCTGTGGGTGGATGGGATCAACAAGGTTCGGGCCGGCATCACCTCGCTCGATGAGGTGGCGGCCGTGCTGTCCGGATGCCCCGACGGGCCGGCGCAACCGGCCGCGGGGCGTGTGCGGTCTGCCGCAGCCAATCCGAACTGATCCTCCGCACGCCCGCTCCGGGTGCAGGAAAAAGAAAGAGGAGCCGGCGGACCGGCTCCCTGGGTTTCTGAGTGAACGAAGCGGACGGGGCTATAGCAGTTCACGCTTGACTGTAGTGAGTGTGTGCGCGGTGGGCAGTCTTGCCCACCGCGCCGCCTCTCGACATTCCGCGCGGCGGGCAGGACTGCCCGCCGCGCGAGGGGCTACAAGCAAGCGTGAACTGCTCTATCCCCCCTTGTTGTACCTCTTCGGCTCGTTCTTGCCGGCGTCGGCGCCGCTACGTGCTGCGGGTGCCGAGTTTGCTCTTGAGCGCCTGGATTTTCGCGTGCAGTTTTCCGCCCTTCTTGATGTCCTTCTTGTCGTCATCGGACATGGCTTCATAACACGTTTTTAGAACAACCATTGCGCTCCTGATGTCGCTCGCCTTTTCGCACAGGTCGGCGAGTTTTTGGCCCATTCCCAAGTCCTTGCCGCGCTCTTTCTCCGGGATGGCGTCCCAGACAGCCTTGTAGGCGAGCAAGGCGCTGCGAATGTCGCCTGCCTTCTCGCAGAAGTCGGCGAATTCTCTGCCGAAGCCGGCGTCCTTGCCGCGTTCTTTCTCGGGGATGGCCTCCCAGAGGCCCTTGTACAAGGCGAGGGCGAACCGGACGTCCCCGGCATCCCTGCATGCCTTGGCGACCTCTTCGACGAGTTTCCGGTCCTTGAGGCGCTCTTTCTCTGGAACCGCGTCGAGCATGCTCTTGTAAAGGGCTACGGAGTTCTTCATGTCGCCCGCGCCCTTGTAGAGGGCGGCGAGTTCCATTTTCATCTCGCGACTGCGATTGGCCTCGGGGGTCATCTGGTAGATGATCAGTTGGGCCTTGAGGGCGTTCTTATAATCGGCGCACCGCGTGAAGCAGATGACGACCTTCTCCAGGGTCGAGCGGTACTTGTCGGAGGCACGCTTGGAGAGGTTGTCGATCCTCATCTGAAGGCTTGGCGTGACCCTGTCGCGGTCGCGCTCGAGTGGCTTCATCATGCCGATGATCCGCTCGTACTTCTCGGAGAGCCCCAGCCATTGCGCTGCGACCCCCTGCATGGCCGCCCGGTACTCCAGGTGATCTTTCTTCTTACTGCCGCTGGCAAGTTGCTTGCGGATCTCTTCTATATCCGCGCCCTTGGCAGCCCCCTGGGCCGTCACCTGGGCGAGGCTGGCCTGGCCCTCCTCCTGCTGAAGGCCCCTCAGCCGGTCTTCGATGCTGAGGAGCTGTTTTTCGATCCTGGCAAGTGTCGCCTCGTCGGCCTTGGGTGTGTCGGCCTTCGGTGCTTCTGCCTCGGGCGTATCGGTCTTCGGTGTTTCTGCCTTGGGCGTATCGGCCTTGGGTGCTTCTGCCTTGGGCGTATCGGCCTTGGGTGTGTCGGCCTTCGGCGCGTCGGCGCCGGTCTGGGCCGGCGGTTTCTCCTCGCTGCTGCCCGATGCGGGCCACAAAGTCACCCATCCCGCAACGGCCAGCACCCCGAGCGCCAATCGTATCTGCCACGCGCCCATGACTTACCTCTTCCGCGCGTCCCCTTGTCTGCTTATGCGGAACGGTCTTCTTATGGTACGAAGATTGCTGCGCGGGCCACTAGGCTTCGATGGCTGTCACGCGAACCCTGAGGTACCCTTGCCGATGCCCCGTGCGGCGGCGAGAACTCTTGCGGCGGCGGAGTTTTACGATCTCCACCTTCGGGCCCTTCGACTCGCCCACGACCTCGGCCGTCACCTTGGCGCCCTGGACCAGGGGCTTGCCGATCCGAACACCCTTCTCGTCGGCCACCAGGAGCACCCGGTCGAACGTTACGGTCTCGCCAGGCGCGGCCTTACGAAGGTCGATGTCCAGGGTCTGGCCCTGCTCGACACGCAATTGCGTGCCGCTGTCTTCGATAATAGCGTACATGCTTGTCTCCACTCGCTTGCGCACAGTCTCCAGAGAGCGGGAACTTTACCGCTTTCGTGGGCAAGAATCAAGGGCGATTTCCACCCAAGACGAATCTCGCCATGCGGCCGGTTTCCGAAATGCCTCGGGTGCTTTGAGACCGCAGGGGCGAGGCGTGTTTCGCCCCTATGGCGGCGAACGCCCGTGATCAAGGGGTTGCTCCGAAATGCCCAATTATGTTGACTGTCATGGCCTTGGGGTTAGTATAGGTTCAGTTGCACATCGCGATCCCCAAGGCGACTGCCGAGAGAGAGGGAACAACATGGACTCGCGTCGTTACGTCCTTTCGCTTGCTTCGGCCGCGCTGGTTCTGGCGCTGGTTGTGTTCGCGAAGGCCGAGGCGCCCTTGCCGCCCGCTGTCACGCCTCCGGCTCCGGTCGCTGCGCCGCCCGCTCCAGGCGTTCCACCCGCCCAGCCGGGGGCCGGCCCTGCGTCGCCCGCGAAGGGGCCGCCGGTCATCCTGTCGGCGCTGCCGCCAATGTCGGGGGTCTTCGGCGGCAAGGTCGAATTCGCCGAAAAGGCGTTCCCCATCGTGGTGGAGTCCAAGGAGGTGGCCGTACAGAGTGCCATTCGCGCCGTCAAACCACTCGTTTGCGCGACGTGCAAGGGCACGGGCAAGGTCGGCAAACGCGTGTTGATCACGCCGGCCGCCGGAGTTGTGGGCAGCCCGGTATTGCAGACGTGGGAAGAGGATTGCCGGGGCTGCGGCGGCTTCAAGGACGTCCTCGACCCTAGGATCGGGCAGCGCATGCTGGAGGTGATCGATCGCCTGAGCCACGCCGCAAGGGACGACAAGTTCGACGAACTCCGCAAGGCAGCCGAAGGGTGTCTGGCTAGGGCGTCGGAAGTCCGCGACAAGTCGATCACCACGTTTATCTGCAAACCTATCATCAAGACGGAAACTCACACGGAGCCCAGCGCCTCCGGCGAGTACCACACCAGGACGGTCCGCACCTTGACGGGCGCCACGAGGCAGCCGGACCAGCAGAAATCGTTCCACATGGAAGTTGCGCCGCTGGTCGAGCCCCTCTGGGCGCGCGTGGGGCCCCAGGCCCCGGTCGGCCAAGCGGTCCTCGTCATCGGCACGATGAGCGAGAAGGCCGAGGCCGGCGGCTGGGTCTGGATGCGGATAAAACCGTCGGGCAAGGGCCCCGAGGCGATCATCCTTTGCGGCACTGCGCAGGCCAATGTCGCGGTCGAGGGCAAGATTGTCCTGGGGGGCCTCATGGTCGGCCGCTGGATTCCAGACGGTAGCGCGGCGGCGGCGCCTACGTCGGCGGCCGGTGCGAAGGGGCCCCCGCCGCCTATGGCCGGACCGCTCCAGCAAGGCACGTTGCCTGTCCTCCTGGCTGTCGTGACGGCCGAAGGAAAGTAGGGCCGCCCTCCAGCACTACAACGCCACTTCGGGCTTTGCGAGGTGCAATTGTTGCCCCGAATCGGGCATCATGGGTCCGGGAAGTGCCTTTTCAGGCCGGGCAGGGAAGACGAAATCGCCAAAGGCACCAGGAAATCGCATGTCTACTGGTGCCGAAGGGGGGAGTCGAACCCCCACCAGGGGTTATCCTGACGGGATTTTGAATCCCGCGCGTCTGCCAGTTCCGCCACTCCGGCACTCACCAATTCGGGGCGTGATTCTACGGTCCTTTCCGCAGATTCGCAAGGGTTTACGTCGCGCGCGTCGCGCGGCGTCGCGCCGCTCTCGCGTTCGCCCAAGTTCGCCGAAGGTCGCTCTTTTCCGCCCGAAAGCGCCAAGCAACGCGCAAGACGGCGCGGGGTGGTTTCGGCCGCCCCGTCCTGCCCCACGGCCAAGGCCAGGGCCTCGCGGGGCGGGGCGGCCAGGTCGGGCAGCCCGGCCACGGCGTCCGACTCTTGGCCGATCAAGACGTGGCTGTATCGACTCATGGTCAGGTTGATATCCGAGTGCCGCATGAGGCTCTGTGCCACCTTCGGATGCGTGCCGGTTGCGGCCAAGAAACTCCCGCACGTGTGCCGCAAAGCGTGAAAGTCAACTACGCGCCCGGCGTCGTCTCGGTAGTCGATGCCGGCGGCGGCCAGGTCCCCCTTGAAGCCCCGGATTGTCCGGTCACGGTTCGGCAGGGCGAAGGCCGCCGCGTTGGGCATCTTGCCGGCCAGAAAGGCCCGCAGTTCGGCCGCCGTGTCGGCCCGCAGGGGCAGCACGTCGCGCCGCCTGTGCTTGGAGTAGGCCGCTTCAACCGTCACTGTGGGCTTGGGGCCTTCAAGGTCGAAACTCGCCCGCGTCAAACTCGCCAGTTCGCCGCGCCGCAGGCCGCTTTCCACGGCCAGGCGGTAAAGCGAGGCGCGCTCGGGGCCGGTCATGCCTGCCCGGTCGGGGCCGCCGCGGGTCTTGGTCAGCAGGCGGCGGACTTCATCCACGGTAAGCGCCCGCCGGTCGCGCCGGCAGTCGGTTCGGGCGTTCAGGCCGTCCAGGTAGGCAACGGGCGACTCGCCGGCCCGGCCGTCCTTGACCATCCAGCGGCAGAAGCCCTTGAAGGCCGTCAGGTAGTGGTTGAAACTCGCCGCGCCGATGCCGGCCTTGACGTGCCCCTTTTCATCGGCCTTGTCGGCCCGCAGGTCATTCAGCACCGCCAGCACCTTGCTGGCCGTGATCTCGCTCCAGAAGGTAAGGCCGCAGCCGTTGACCACGCGCCGGACGCGGGCGCAGGACTTCTCTACATGCTCGGCCGTGTTGCCCTTGGCCGCCAGGTACGCGCCGTAGTCGGTCACGTGTTCGGCCAGCGGCTTCATGCCCGCCGACTGCCGGCCGTCAAGGAAGCCCTGCCGCGCCAGCAGGGTTTGAAGGCGGCCGGGCAGCCCCTCAAGCCACTTCACCAAGGCCGGGTCGGGTATCTGCCCGGACCCCTTGAAGTTGACGAGGCGCACGAGTTGCCGGCCGAAGGCTTCCGTTGCCTTGGCGTCGGTGAAGCCCGGCACTCGCCGCAGGACGCCGGCGGCGTTGCGAAGTTCCACGTACCACTTGGCCGCGCGGCGAGTCTCGCCCGTCCGGTCACGGTAGGTCGGTTGAAAGACTCTCATGGCTTCATCCCTTTCTTCGGCTTCGGCCCGCGTTTCGCCGGCGGGGATACCCGCACCGGGCCGCGCGCCACAAGGTCAAGCCCCAGCACGTCGGCCACGGCGTCAAGGTTCGCCTGAGTCAACCCCACCTTGCCCGCCATGAACCGCGAGAAGGAAGCCTGATCAATGCCCGTTTCCATGCAGATTCGATAGCGGCTCGTGCCGGACGAATCCACGGCCCGCCGCACCTGTTCGCTCAGTTTCACTCGCTTGCGTTCCATGGCGCTATCCTACTCCACACTTGGTTTGCTGTCAAGCACAATCCGGCCCATTGCCGGGTTTTTTTTCGGGTTTTCGCCGCCCTGCGGGCACGGCAAGCGCCCCCCCTGAAAAAGCGTGCTACGCCTTTTTTTCGCCTTTTTTCGTCCGCCCGCCCGCAAGCCGCCCGGCGCCGCCTTATAGGCGTTCACTTTGTCAAGTTTTCCCCCCGTGGCTCTCAGCCCTGCCGCCTTATAGGCTTTCACGGTTTTCGCCCCCCATAAACGCGGCGGACCCGTTTTTTTGCCGTTTTTTTTACCCCTCCCCCCGCGCGGCTCCTGGGTCGTCCCGGCGCTCCTGGGACAGCACTCCGGCCGCGGGTCCGACTTCCGGCCAGTTCTCTGCCTGTGACCTGTAGCCAAGAATCTCGTCAATCATCTTCTGCTCGGCCTCCGTTCGACCCTTTGGTTTCTTCGGCCCGCAGAGTCCGTCCACCCAGCCGAACAGTTCCGTCAGCGTCTTGGCCTCACACTTCGACCAGAACGCCCGGCAGCGGCCGAGGAATGCCGCCGTCTTTTCGCCGATCTCCTGAATCCGGTCCCAAGGTTTGGCGCCGTCCAGTTTCTGGCTCTTGACGCCCCATGCGATCAATTGCGGGGTCGCTCCGAGTCTGAGGGCCTCGCCGATCCGGTCAAGGCAGGCGTCTCTGGCTGCGGCCGGCGGGTTACCGGAGAGGAAGGCATGGGCGATGATCTTGTCGATGTCGTTTTCCTTGCCGCCGCCGTTGCCGTTGCTGTTGCCGTTGCCGTTCTTACTTCTCTGCAAGACAGAGGGAGCGAGAGAATCCTTGCCGGCGGCAGTCTTCTCTCTCTCTTCTTGGTGTTCTTGGTTTTCTTGATCTTCTTGGTGTGTGCCAGGGCGGGCAGTAGTTCCTGTGCCACCTGTGGCAGTAGCCTTGGCAGTAGGCTTGGCAGTAGTTCCTGTGCCATCTTCGGCAGTAGCGCTACTGCCCGCCTTGGCAGTAGTGCCATGCTCGGCAGTACCGGCGGGGCGGTACTCCGGCGGCGGCCAGACGACCCAGCGCACGACCGCCTGCCCTTTGCCGTCTGCGGACCCGTACAGCCCAAGCCTCGCCAACTCCTTCAGGGCACGGTTGGTGTGGGGAATGTCCAAGTTCTGTCTTCCGTTCCGGTCAGTCGAGAACATGCCCGCATGCTCTGCGATCTGGCTTAGGCTTACTTCGTCGCGCTCCTTGCCGTAACCCCAGGTCAAGTCCGCCAGGGCGAGATACACGCGGATGACGGCCCAAGACAGGTCGCTTCTGGCCAGCAGTGCGGCCAGGTGGTCATGCCGTAGTCGCCAGAACCCGCCGTCCGAGTTGCTCATTGCCGCCTGCCTCCCTTCCGGCAAAGGCCCGCGGCGCGAAAAGGTGGCCGCAGCAAGGGGTTTTTCGGCGCGGAAGGTTTTACGGGTAGGGTGGGCCTCACAAGAGCCTCCGCGCATCCATTTGCTTGCGCCTGCCCATGCCGGGAAGATTCCAGGCCCATCGTAGAGGGTGTCTCAGGCGTCACCGGCAATCCTCCATCGGCGTCTGCGCGTCGGGCATGGCCGCCGGGTCAAGAAACCGCGCCAGCGGTCCCTTGCGGACCGTGGCGGGCCGCTTGCCGAAGCGGAAAGGCCAGAGGGCACAGCGCGTTGAGTTCACGCCGTCCAGAGTGCAGAACTTGACCGCCTTGAAACTTCCGCAGCAGCAGTCCAGGCACTTCGCGCGGATCGCCGCCAAGGGCGATGTGGCCGCGCGGTCGTGGTGCGGGGCCTTGACGGCATCGGGTGAGGCTGGTAGGGTAGGCATGTTGAAGGTTCCCTTAAGGCCCGGCGTCGGCGGACGCCGGGCCGCGTTCTTGGATTACGCGCCGCCGCGCGTACGGTTTTCCTTCATGGCCTGCCAGCGGTCACGGCCTGGGCAGCCCGCCGCGATCCACGCGGCCAGTTCCTCGCGCCGCCACAGCACGCGCCGCCCCAAGCGCACCGGCAGGGGCACGCGGCCCGACGAGTGCAGTTGAAGCCAGAGCGTGCGGCCGATTCCGGCCAGCCGCGCGGCGGTTGCGGCGGACACCAGAAGCGGCGGGGCGGCAGGCGGGCACAGGGCGGGGGTGGTCGGGGCATCACTCATGGGCGCGGCCCCTTCCCAAGCGCGGGCAATGGTCGTGGGCGCGGTCTTGACCGCCGGGCCAGTTCGCGGCGCAGCGCCAGGACGGATGCCGAGTCCGGCCCCAGCGCTTTTTCCGTCGCCCGCAGAGAGCGCCACAGTTCGCGGGTTGAAAGTTCGGTAATCTTCATGGCCGTCAATATGACGGCAGAGACCGTTGGCGTGTTGTCAGCGGACGCTGGACGGACGCCGCCGGACGCTTGAAAACGGCAGAAGCGGGGTCAAGAATGCGGGTTTTTGGGGAAAGATTTTTTACGTCGGACGTTTGGCGGACGCTTTGACGGACGCCTTTAGCGCCTCGATTACGGCCCGCACCTTCCCAACATGGTAGAGAAACGTCGGTTGCTGTCGAGCGTGCTCGGGCAC
Organism: Planctomycetota bacterium; assembly: GCA_026386995.1. Next base: position 13,594 of record JAPLMO010000194.1, read on the forward strand.
TTCCGCGAAGCAAGTCAAGTCTCGGCGGCGCAGCCGTTCAAGCCTCTTACGCAACGCCTCAGCGGGCACTCCGAAGGCTTTGGACAACTCCGCAACGCTCATCTTGGCATCGTCGGAAACGGTCGTGGGGGTCACGGCCGGGGCTTTCCGGCCGCCTGCGGTCTTGCCGCCGCTTGCGTGAACGTCGGCGGCTTCATGTCGCGGCGCTGCCACGGCCCCGGCCTTGTCAAATTCGTCGGCCCAGCGCTCCAGTTCGTCGGGAAACCCCACCGGGACCGGACTTCCGCACAGTTGCGGCTGCGTGAATGCCCCCCACCAGCCTGAATACTTCCCGAAATCTTTGCGCCCTCGTTCGGCGGTGATTTCTGAGAGTTTATCCAGAGCGCGGGCTGCCCCCCCGTGGCAACCCCATCTGTTGCTCGCATCTGTGATGATGTCGAAGTGGCGCGTCGCCAAGTCAAGGGCGGTTCGCGTAGCCTCAAGGGCTTCCGGCGAATTGGCGCCCTGGAACTTTCCCCAAGCCAGTAGGGCCTCTGCAACTTTGCGTAGTGCAGCCGCTTTGCGAGTGGCATCATTCGACATGGCTTACCCTTTCGATTCGGGCCGGTCGGCCGGGGGCGGCGGCAAAGGGTAGAGAACCGCCGGCCCGCGGCCGGACCGCCACGGCGGATGATCAGTCCGCCGCTTGATTGCAGCCCATCATAACCCGGCCCGGCCAGACCGTCAACGCATGCCCGGCAGGAGAAAAATTTGCATCTGCCGGTTTCGTGATGTATAGTTCCCCTGCTGAGGGTAGCCGGGCCGGGTCGCTTTCGGGAGTGAGCGGCCGCAGCCCGTCCTCAGCAAAGACAATCCGAATCTGTAACGCTTGGGCGATCTCCGGGGGAAACGGAGACCGCCCTTTTTCTTTGGGACAGCATGGCATAAAGGAGATTGGCGATGATCAGCGTAAAGAACGTGACGAGGGCGGCGGTGGTAAGCGTTGTGGTTCTGGCGATGGCCGCCAATGTGTCTTGGGCCACTGTGGCAACGTTTCAGGGCTTGGGCGATCTTCCCGGCGGGCAGTTCTGGAGCGAAGCCCTGGGCGTCTCCGCTAATGGGAAAGTTGCGACGGGCGCCAGCGTGTCGGCACAAGGAACAGTGGCGGTATCATGGACGGCGGCTGGTGGCTTGGTCAGTCTGGGCTTGACGCCCAGCGGGCTTCAGACCGCCGCTTATGACATCTCCCCGGACGGCTCATCCATTGTCGGTTCTACCGCGCCCGTAGCCGTAGAACAAGCCTTTCTGTGGACGCAATCGCAGGGCTACGTGATGCTCGGTTACCTGTCCGCCGGTCACACCTACAGCCGAGGACACGCCGTATCCAACGGCGGGACCATTGTCGTTGGGGAGAGCGGAGTGAGCAAGTCAGCGGATGGTCTGGAGGCTTTCCGCTGGACGCAGGCTACGGGGATGGTTTCCCTGGGGTCTCTGGGCGACAAAGGACACTTCGGAACCGCGCACGACATGTCTGGCGACGGGACGGTGATCGTTGGCCAGGGCCTTTCCACAAGCGGCTACGAGGCGTTCCGGTGGACGGCTGCAACGGGAATGTTGGGGCTTGGGGACTTACCTGGGGGCGGGTTTCATAGCAATGCGTATGGCGTCTCAGCCGACGGAAAAGTCGTGGTTGGACAGGGTGAATCTGCCTTTGGACAGGAGGCTTCTCGGTGGACGGCGGCAGGAGGGATGGTCGGACTGGGAGACTTTGCGGGGGGCGCCTTCAAGAGTAGAGCGATGGCCGCATCTGCGGACGGTTCGGTCGTGGTCGGCTATGGTACGTCTGGTTCGGGGATGGACGCTTCCGTTTGGGACGCGGTACAGGGGATGCAGAGCGTGAAGGGCATTCTTGTCAGCGAATACGGATTGGACCTGACGGGGTGGACTTTGCTCGAAGCCTGGGGCGTATCCGCAGACGGCAAGACCCTTGCCGGATACGGGACAAATCCCGCTGGGAATATCGAGGGTTGGGTTGCCACCTTGCCCGAGCCCGCCACGCTCTCGCTGTTGGCCCTGGGCGGTCTTATGGCGCTCCGGCACCGCCGGTAGTTCACCGCCGGATTTGCCGCATTTGCCCAAGTGCGTACCGGCGTCTGGCCCGGCGTGCGGCGTCACTTCGCGGGTGTCTAGCCCGCCGCCCGCACCATCGCCACGATGCCCGCCCTGAGCGCTTCGGGCAGGGCCGGCCAAGCGGAAACGACGGCGGCCAGGTCGGGGGCTTTGGGGCCGATTTCAGCGGCAAAAGCGCCAAGCAGAGCGCCAAGCGCCTTTGGGGGGGTGTTGTAAGTGCCTGTGTTTTCAGGTACTTGCGCCGGAGTCATACGGGTTTTTGAATCCCGCGCGTCTGCCAGTTCCGCCACTCCGGCACGAACCTGATACGGCTGAAGATTCTAGCCGCTGCGGCGACGCCTGTCAATTCAACCGCTGACATTCCTGTGCGTGGTATTCCTGCCGCGGACGCCCATTGTTGTGCCCCGGCGCAACCGCCGCGGCGACCCTCTTGGCATCGCGGCACCGGGCCGCGTATACTCTGGCTGTGGCAAGGCCGTTGGCGGGGCGGGGGCGAAGGGCAGAACTCTACGAAGGAACCACCAGGTGCGGAATCGATTCGGAATTGACGTGCGGTGGCCGGCGAAGTGGGTGAGGTGTGCTCCGGCCTTCTTGGCGATCGCCCTTGTCGTGGGCCATGCGGCAGGAGAATCTGCGCCCCGTGCGGCCGGCGATGCGGCGAAGCTGGCGCAAACGGGCTGGCCGGAGTTCCGCGGCCCGTGGGGCAACGGCTTGGCCTCGGCCCCCGGCGATAGCACGCCGCGCGGCCTGCCGCTGCGCTGGAGCGAGACGGAGAACATCAAGTGGAAGACCCCCATTCCGCACAGCGGCTGGTCGACGCCGGTCGTGCTGGGCGGCCAGGTGTGGCTGACCACGGCAACGCTCGACGGCCACGATTTTTTCGCGATCTGCATCGACGCCGACACCGGCAAGATCGTTTTCAACGAGAAGGTGTTCCACGCCGATGCGCCCGAGCCGCTCGGCAACAACGTCAACGGCTACGCCTCGCCGTCGCCGGCGACAGAGCCGGGGCGCGTGTACGTCCACTTCGGCAGTTACGGGACGGCTTGCCTCGACACGGCCACGGCGAAAGTTTTGTGGGAGCGGCGTGACCTGGCGTGCCGCCACTTCCGCGGGCCGGGCTCGTCGGTGATCCTCTTCGAGGACCTGCTGATCCTGACGTTCGACGGCATCGACGTCCAGTACCTCGTGGCGCTCGATAAGAACACGGGCAAGACCGTCTGGAAGACCGACCGCTCGACCAAGTGGGACGACCTCGACGACCAGGGCAAGCCCGTGCGGGAAGGCGATTACCGGAAGGCGTTCTCCACGCCGCTTGTCATCGACGCCGGCGGCAGCCGGCAGTTGATCAGCGCCGGCTCCAAGGCGCTCTTCTCCTACGATCCCCGCACGGGGCTGGAACTCTGGACGGTCCGCCACACCGCCCACACGGCCGTCCTGTGCCCGGTGTTCGGCCGCGGCATTGTGGTGTTCTGCACCGGCCTGGGGAAGCCCGAACTGTGGGGCGTCCGGCCCGACGGCCGGGGCGATGTGACTGCCACCCGCGTGGCGTGGAAGATGGAGAAGGGCGCGCCGAAGACGCCCTCGCCGATCATCGTGGGCGACCTGCTTTATACGGTCAATGATGAGGGTATGGGTATGTGTCTGGAGGTCGCGACGGGCAAGGAGGTCTGGCGTGAGCGGATCGGCGGCTCGTTCATCGCCTCGCCCGTTTACGCCGACGGGCGGCTCTACGTCTTCAACCAGCAGGGCCGGGCGATGGTCCTGAAGGCCGGCCGCACGTTCGGGGTCCTGGCCACCAACTCACTCGATGCCGGGTGCATGGCCTCGCCGGCGGTGGCGGGGAAGGCCCTGTTCGTCAGGACCAAGACGCACCTGTACCGGATCGAGGCCGATCCGTGATTACCACTCCACCACCGCCTCCAACGCCTTGCCGGGCTCGATGATCGTCTCGGCGCCGAGGGTGATGGTGAGATGATGGCCGTCGAGCGAGTGCCCTGCGGCGGCGGGGTGGCCGCCCAGGCGCACGGTTACGTTCTTCGGGTGGCCGTTTTCGGGCAGCGCGACCTTGAGGGTCCGAAGGTGCAGGCGGCCGTGCTTGATGTCGATGGTCGCCCGCTGGCTGCGGCCGTCGCGTTTCTGCGTAAACGTGCCCCAGCCCTCGGCGCTCGTGAAGGCGGCCTTGAAGTCTTCGGGCGACAGGCGCGTCTCGAACCCCAGATGCCCGTGGGGGCCGTGGTACTCGTAGCCGCACGCCGCCAGGAAGACGCCGTACGATGCCATCGAGCGGGCGTAATGGTCGCCGCACTCGACCTCGTTCCACGGGTTGCGGTGGGAGGGATGATAGCGGTCGTGGACGGCCCTGGTGATCGCCAGGCCCTCCTGGACCATGCCTTCCCAGACCATGTGGCCGGCCACCTGGTACTCAAAACCGTTCATGCACTCGTTGAAGTAACCGGCGAAGCCCGGGTTCTTGTTGTTGCCCTTGGACTTGTCGAAGTCCCAGTCCTTCCGCGGGAAGGTGCACATGAGCAGGCCCGCCTCGCCCGGCATGGCGTACCAGCGGCCGGGCTTGTAGGCGGCGCGGTAGGGGCCGACGTCGGTGGCGAAGTTGTACTTCCAGAGCGCCTGGAGGGCCTTGCGGCTGTGCTCCTCGTCGAAGACGCGGCCGAGGTTCACCTGGAATGCCCACGACTGGCCCATGACCTGGTCGATGTGGCAACCGGTGCCGGAGTTGATGGCCTCGGGGTGTTTCGGGTCGGGGATGTTGATGAAGTACTCGCCGCCCCAGAGGCGGTCGAGGATGTTCTTGCGGCCCTTGTCGAAGATCTCACGGGCCTTGCGGGCGAACGCCTCGTCGCCCACCTCGCGCGCCATCTCTTCGCCGGCCGCCAGGGCCGCCACGTACAGGCCGCTCAGCCACGCGATGGGACCGAACCAGTCGGCGTCCAGGGTGTTGTGCTGGGCGCCCTCGATGATGCCGTCGCCGTTTCCATCGTGCTCGATGAGGCACTCCAGCGCCCGCTTGATCCTGGGCCAGTTGCGCTTGAGGAACGCATCGTCGGCCGACATCTGGTGCTCGCGGTACGAGCGCAGGATGACGCCCGACTGGCCGTCGATCGCCAGGCCCTGGCTCTCGGCCCTGATGCGGACCACGCCGGTCCTCTGGTCGAACCCGATGCCGAAGTCCGTGCGCTCCCTGAGGTCGCGCTCCAGTTCCGGGAAGAGCCGGGCCGGGGCGTGCGCGTAGTGCCACACGTGCGTGCACGTGCCGGGGCAGCAGCCGACGCCTTCCCATCCGTAGAACCGCCCGTCGGCGAACCAGTGGCAGGTGCTCGTTGCCAGGATGGACGTGTTGAGGAACGTGCGGTCGAGGAACCAGCGCGGCAGTGTCGAATCGTACCACGTGTCGTGCCAGAGGCGCGTCTGCCGGGCCAGCGCGTCGAAGTTCTTGCGAACGTGCTCGGCCACGGCGGCCGCCGATGCGAACCGCGCGGCATACCGCTGGCCGCGCGAGCCTCTCACGGGCCTCAGCGCAAGGTTCGGGAAGTGCCACGTGATGACGAACGTGGTCACGGCTTCCTTGCCGGGCTCCAGCGAGAACTTTCGCGCCAGTGCGCCGACGAGTTTCTGGCCGAACGGTTTCTCGGCGGCGGGGTCGGAGGCGAGGCCGACGTCGGCGAAGATGCTTGCCGGGCGCGGGCCGTCGGGCACCGACGCGGCGCCCTGGCCGCCATCGTCCCGCTCGAGGATCGCCAGGCCCATCGTGCCGAAGTCCTCCAGCCCGGCCAGGGCCGCGGGCGTACCGCCGGCCTCGTCCGTGAAGACGATCTCGTCGACGCCGACGTTGCCCCACGGGCCTTTCTCGTTGTCCATGATCGCCAGTTTGGCGGTCTTGCCGGCCCACTTGCGCACGTCGAATCTGTCCGGCTCCATCTTGTTGTTGTTCCTGCCCGTGGCTGAGAGGACGACCTTGTCGTCGACGACCAGGTTGATGCACGTCTTGTCTTTGTGCGCCCCGCCGCCGATCAGGAAGGTGATGTAGTTGCGCTCGATGGTGAACGGCTTGCTCGTGAGCGTACCCGTGGCGGCGTCCCTTTCGGCCACCTCGTCGCCGGGGGCCGAGGCGTGCGAGTTGACCACGCGTTTGCCTTTGCCGCCGACGTTCTCCTGGTAGTCGGGGATCTTGCTGATTTCAACGGGGCCGCTGCCGAAGGCATTGCCCGTGACGGTCCAGCCCTCGTAGGTCTCCTTCTCGAAGTTCTCGAAGATGATGTCCGGCCGCTTGGCGGAGGGACTCTCCTGCGTCTGTGCGCTGGCGAGGCATTCCAGGAAGAACCACTTTTCGCCCGGCACGAGGCGGTTGCGCCGCACGCCCATGCCCGGCCGGCCGGAGTGCAGGCATACGGCGTTTTCCAGCCAGCCGGCGAGTTCCGCCTCGACCTTCGCGGCGCTGGTGTTCTTGACCGTGAACTGCATGACGGTGGCCGGCAGGGCCGAGTCGTCGGCATTGAGCGGCACGAAAGGCGAGAACGCTTGCAGCGACACCGCCACGGGCGAGTCCGGGTCGCGGTACTCCACGTAGCCGATGGGGTACTCGCCGCGGAACGAGACGTCCTTAAAGCCCGTGCGGTCCAGCGAGCGGACATCTTTCTTTCCGCCGGCCGTCACGCGGATCGCAAAGCCTTGTTCCAGCGGCGAGGCAGGAACGGGGGGCTTAGAGTAATTGCCGTCGCCCGTGCCGATGTGCTTGTTGAAGATGTCCCAGTGCCAGAGTTTGCCGTCGCCGCCCAGGTAGACCTGGCCGGAGCAGATGCCGCCCACAGGCATGCCGATGAACTTCAGATCCTCGCCGCGATAGACCGCCGGCCCGCCGCGCGCCGTGAGCGACGCCAGCCAGTCGGCCTTGAGTTTCTTGTCGGGCGGGACGAGCGTCGCCAGGTCCGGCGGCGGGGCCGACCCGGCCAGCACGCCGTCCGCCAGGGCGGCGGCCGCGGCGCTCAGGCCGACCAGTTTCAGAAAGTCCCGGCGGCTCGTTCCATCGCCGCAGCATCCGCCGCCCTTGCCGCCGCAGCAGCCTTCGTTCGTATCGTCCGTCATGGCGCAGCCTCCTTGGAATTCGTACCCCGTGCCGCTTGCCGCCGTGACTCGCTTTGCTGGTCACAGTGTCGCCTTTACAGTAGTGGGGCGACTCCTCTATAGGGGTTACAGAGGACGGGCTTCTCGACCGGCTGAATCGGCACGTCGCCCCTTGCGGCACTGGAATCGCTCATTGCCTTCCTGCCCCCAAGATTTCCTCGCGCAGGTAGGCTTCAATCCGGTCCCGGGCGCCGAGCGACGCAAACAGTTTGCCGGCCACGTCTGACAACTGGGCCACGGCCCGCCGGTTGATCTCCGTTTGGTCCTCAAACATAGCGATGCTGGCGAACC
>JAPLMO010000340.1 GCA_026386995.1 Planctomycetota bacterium
TCCTCATAGACACGCTCCTTTTTGCTTTGGGACTCTTTACCAAAGACCCAAATCGGCAAAAAGGGGCTGTTTTTATTATCTCGAATCATTGTACCAGACCAAGGATAGTTAACGGCGTTGCGTGGCACCCACATAATCAAAGTTGACGGACTACTAATCGTCCTCCGCCTCGGTATCCTCCTCGGGTTGCTCCTCCGGCTCCACGGCGCCGCCGCAGAACGTCGCCACGCGCAGGCCCGCCGGACGCAGGTCGACCGTCACCGCCCCGTCAACGCCGGTGTGATAACACGCCACGCCGTGCTCTTTCAGCCACGCGGGCGGCGCGGCAGGCAAGACCATGCGACCGGACGAGATGACGAGCACCTTTGCGCCGGCGACCGTTGCCAGCCGCTCGACCGCCGCCGGGTCGTGGCCATGATGCGGCCAGAGCATGGCGTCGGCCCGCACCCCCGGCTCGGCCACCAGAAAGGCCTCGATGGCCGGCGGCCCTAAGTCGCCCGTCAGTAGCAGCCGCCGCCCGCGGTCATTGACGGCCAGCACCAGCGACCCCGCGTTGACCGACTTGACCATCGACCCCGGCCCGCGCGGCCAGAGGCCGGAGATTTCGGTTGCGCCCGTGCCCGCCAGTCGGTCGCCCGCGCCGAAGAACTCGACCTCGACGCCGCGCTCGATCAGGGCCTCGATCAGGGCGTCGTCGCCGCTCAGGCGATTACGCATAAACGTGGGCGGGACGAACACGCGGCGGACGCCGAACCGCTCCACCAGCGGCAGGATATCCTTGAAATGGTCGAAGTGCGAGTGGCTGAGGAAGATGGCGTCCACCCGCGTTATGCCGCGCGACCACAGGGCCGGGGCGACCGCCGCCTCCCCTGCACGCGGATACGAGAGCGTGGAGCCGGTGTCATAAAGAATGTTGCGGCCGTCCGGGAGTTCCACGAGGGTGGTGTTGCCGCTGCCGACCGCCAGGAACGTCGCCCGCACGCCGGCCGGGGCGCGGTGGCCCGTGGACCAGGCGAAGACCGCCGCGACCGCCAGGACCGCCATAGCCAGGCGCCGCCGCGTGACGCCAAGCCGCTCGCGCCAGACCCACACCGCCATGAGGCCGTAAGCGACCAGCAGCCACGCGGGCGAAAACTCCGGCAGATATAAGTACGCGCCTGGGGCCTTCGCCATCGCCAGGACGACCGCCGCAATCGTCCGCCCGAGACCGTCCGTCAGGGCCGCCAGCACGTCGCTCAGCCACGGGGCGATCCAGCCGAGCGCCAGCAGCGCCATGCCGCCGACCGTCAGCGCAAACACCAGGCCCACCAGCACCGCCGTCGCTATCGGCGCAAGCCAGCCCACCAGGTGGAACCGGTACGCGATCACCGGCAACGTGATCATCGTGGCCGCCACCGACACCAGCAGCGTCCGTCGCAAAACGGTGCCGGACCAGAATCCCCGGCCGGCCGCAGGATCGTAGAGGCCGTCGGCGGTAAGCCGGCCGACGACAAGGCCCTCGACCTTCTTCACGAGGAAGATCATCCCCAGCACCGCCAGAAACGAGAGTTGAAAACTCGTCGTAAAGAGGTCCCCCGGCCGCACGAGCAGCACCGCAAGCGCGCCGATGGCAAACGTGTTCAGATTGACCGCCGGCCGGTCCATGAACCATCCGAGGCAGACGACCCACGCTAGGATCGCCGCGCGCAGGACCGGCGGCTCAAGTTCCGTCACGAGGACGAACGCCAGCGTCACCGCCGCCACAACCAGCGAGCTCAGTTTCCGCCCCGTGCCCAGCAATCGCAGCAGGAACAGCACCGGGGCGATAACGAGTGCCACGTTGAAGCCCGAGACCGCCATGAAGTGGACCGTGCCGGTGGCAACGAACGCCCGCTCGATGTCCTCGCCGTGGACCTGGCCGGAATCGAAATCGAAGAGGTCGCGGCGGCCGAAGAGCATGGCGGCGGCGACGGCCTGCCCCTCGCGGCTAGGCAGC
>JAPLMO010000215.1 GCA_026386995.1 Planctomycetota bacterium
GATGGCTCGCCTCATCCTACCGACCACGAACCCTACCGTCCAGGCCCGAAGCATCCCTGGAGAAAATCCTTCAAACAGAAACGCCAAGACCGGACATTTCTACTGGGTCAGGACCCCGGACATTTTTAATGGGCCTTGACAGAGCGGAGGCGGACGCCGGGCGCACGGCGTCACAGGCGCACCGGCGTCACTGGACTTACCGGCCGCGCCGTGATAAAGTGCGGCCCCTATGAGTACTGTTCCCGGACGAAAAACCATCGTGCTGGGCTTCGACGGCGCCACGTGGCGCATCCTGGACCCCCTCTTTGCACGCGGCCGGATGCCCCGCCTGGCAGCCCTCGCCGCGCGCGGCACACGGGCCACGCTGCTCTCCACGACGCACCCCGTGAGCCCCGTTGCGTGGTCGTCCATCGCCACGGGCAAGAACGCCGGCAAGCACGGCATCTTCGACTTCGGCCGCCGCACGCCCGGCAGTTACCACATCGAGACCGTCTCCAGCCGCCTCCAGCGCGGCCCCACGCTGTGGGACCTGACGAGCGCGGCAGGCCTGCGCACGGGCGTCTTCAACGTGCCCGTCACCTACCCTGCGCGGGAGGTCAACGGGTTCCTCGTAACGTGCATTTTTACACCCTCCAATAAGGTCACGTTCACGCACCCGGCGGACCTGTCGGCGGAACTGAACCGTCTGACCGACGGCTACGAGTTCGCCACGCGCGAGGTTTTCAACCCCGGCCACGAGCGCGTGTACGTCGACAGCATCCTCCGGACGCTGGAAAAGCGCGAGAAGGCCCTCGACTTCCTGCTGGACCGCTACCCGATCGACGCCGGTATGCTGGTGTACATCGAGTCGGACCACGTGCAGCACAAACTCTTCCCGCCCGACAACCTGGCCGGCGGCGAACTGCCGTGGCCGTACAGCGGCGTAACCGAGGTGTACGAGCGGCTGGACGCGGCCGTCGGACGCCTGCTGGACCGCTTCGGCCCAGAGACGAACATCATCCTCATCAGCGACCACGGCGCCGGGCCGATGCGCGGCGTAATGTACATCAACCGCTGGCTCATGGAAATGAGCCACCTGAGGCTGAAACGCTCGCTCGGCTATCCCCTGAAGTGGTTGCTGGCGCGGACGGACCTGCTGGTGCGCGGCTACCGGGTGGCACAGAAAGTGGGCCTCGGGTGGCTCGGCAACCTGGTCCCAGACAGCCTGCGCGACGCCGTTGCCACGAGTTTCGTCTCGTTCGACGACGTTGACTGGACGCGCACACGGGCTTACAGTTTCGGCGAGTTCGGGCAGATATTCCTGAACCTCAAGGGCCGCGAGCCCCAGGGCATCGTCGATCCCGGCGCCGAGGCCGAGCAAGTCCTTGCAGATATCGCGCGGCAACTCGGGGAAGTGATCGACCCCGCCACCGGGCGGCCGGTCGTCACGTGCATCTGGCGGCGTGACGAGGTCTTCCGCGGCCCGGCGGCCGCCGAGGGGCCGGACCTTCTCTTCGTCATCGACGATTACGCCCGCGACGCCTCCGTCCAGTTCGGCATCGGGCGCCAGACGGTCCTCGGGCAGCCGGAATTCATGGACCGCGGGTGCCACCGGCCGGAGGGCGTCATCATCGCCGCCGGCCCGGACATCCGCCCCGGCCAAGCCGAGCCCGTCTCGGTCATGGACGTGACGCCCACGGCCCTGCACCTCCTGGGCCTGCCGGTGCCGGAAGACATGGACGGCCGCGTCCTGACGGAGTTCCTGGCGGGCGCTGCGGCGTCGCGGAGCGTGGGGCGCTCGGCCGCGGCCGCAACAGCCCCGGCGCAGGAAACCTCGGCCCCGGCCATGTCGGAGGAGGAGCAGCGCGAGGTCGAGAAACGCCTGCACGACCTCGGGTACCTCGACTGACCGCGGGTTTGAAGGCACGCAACCATGTGCGGCATCTGCGGATTCAACTGGTCGGATGCGCGACTGCTGGCGCGCATGATGGACGTCCAGGCCCATCGCGGCCCGGACGCCGCCGGCTCGTTTTCCGACGGTCGCATCTCGCTGGGGCACCGGCGCCTGTCGATCATCGACCTCTCCGACGCCGGGCGCCAGCCGATGCCGAACGAAGACGGCTCGCTGCGCATCGTCTTCAACGGCGAGATCTACAACTACGTGGAACTGGCCGACGAACTCCGCGGCCTCGGCCACGCCTTCCGCACGCGAACCGACACCGAGGTCATCCTCCACGCCTACGAAGAGTGGGGCGAGAAGTGCCTCGACCGCTTCAACGGCATGTTCGCGTTCGCCCTGTACGATGCCCCGCGGCGGCGGCTGTTTCTGGCCCGCGACCGGTTCGGCATCAAGCCCCTCCACTACTGGCACTCGGGCGAGCGGCTGCTCTTCGCCTCGGAGATCAAGGCAATCCTGGAACACCCCGACGTGCCGCGTCGGCCTGACGATCTGGCCGTCTACGATTACCTCGCGTTCAACTGCTACAACCACACCGACCGCACGTTCTTCGAGGGCATCCGGTCGCTCTTGCCGGGCCAGTGCGCCACGTTGGATCTGGCGACCGGGCAACTCGCCGAGCGGCAGTGGTACGAGATTCCCGTCGGCCGCGAGCAGGCCGTGGCCGACGAGAAGGACGCGGTCGAGAAGTTCCGCGACATCTTCTTCGACGCCATCCGCCTGCGCCTCACGCGGGCCGACGTCGAGGTCGGCTCGTGCCTATCGGGCGGCCTGGATTCCTCCAGCATCGTTTGCTCGATGCATCACATGGGCGAGGCCCGCGCACGCGACCACCAGACCTTCAGCATCGTCTTCCCCGGCACGGACATCGACGAGTCCCCCTATGTCTCGGAGGTCGTCGGCCTGGCGGGCCTGCGGAGCCACGTCACAACATCCTCGAGCGAGCGCCTTCTGGAAGACCTCGACCGCCTGGTCTACCACCAAGACGAACCGTTCGGCGGGCCCTCGATCTTCGCGCAGTGGGAGGTCATGCGCCTCGCCCACCGCGAGGGCATCAAGGTCCTCCTCGACGGCCAGGGCGCCGACGAACTCATGGCCGGCTACCTTTTCTTTCAGGGCTACCGGATGCTGGAACTGCTGCTCCACGCCCAGCCGATCGAGGCGGCGGCCGAGGCCGCGGGTTTCATGCGTCTGCACGGGCGGAGGACGGACCCCTTCCTGGCGGCCCTGCTCTTCGCCTCGCCGAAGGCCCTGAAGAACGCCATGGCCCGGCGGTACCTCCACGTGCCCCTCATGCCGGAGTTCTCCAAGCGCCTCGCCCCGGCCAGCGACGTGCCGGCCCGCATGTACAGCCGCATGGGCCTCAACCAGGCACTGGCCTACCGCGTGAAGTTCAGCCTGCCGCAACTCTTGCGCGAGGAAGACCGCAACTCGATGGCGTTCTCGATCGAGTCGCGGCTGCCGTTCCTGGATTACCGGCTGGTGGAGTACCTCTTCTCGCTCGGCCCGCAGTACAAGGTCCGCCGCGGAATGACCAAGTACGTGCTGCGCGAGGCGATGCGCGGCATCCTGCCGGAGCCGGTACGCATGAGGATGGGGAAACTGGGGTTCCCGACGCCGATCGTGACGTGGCTCCGCGAGCCGGAGGTCAGCGCAAAGGTGAGCGAGATCCTCTCATCGGATTCTTTTCGCGGCCGGGGCTACCTCGATGCGGCCGCGGTGCGGGGCCTCTACGCCGATCACGTCGCGGGCAAGGCCGACGTGTGGCAGACGGTCTGGAAGGCCGTCAACCTGGAACTCTGGCTGCGGCGGTTCATCGATTAACCCTACATGCGCAACTCGCAGAGCAAGAACGCCGCCGTCACGGCCAGCACCACGGCGCCCGTAACGGCCGCATCGGCCCACATCCGCACGCCGGTCCGCGACGCCACCCACGCCACACGGACCATCGCGCCGAGGATGTACACCGCCAGAAACACCAGCGCCAAGCCCATGAGGCCGAACGTCGGCGTCACCGCCAGGCCGCCCACCAGCACCAGCGCCAGCCCAACCCACTCCAGGACCGTCAGGGCCTTCTCGCGGCCCGTGGCCAGCAGCACAGGGTTGAACACCGTCCGATGGACTTCCAGGAAGCCCACCGCCAGGAGCACGGTCAACCCTGGGCCCAGGTTGCCGGCGTGGAACACCTCGAGGATATAGCCCTTGGCAAACTGGACCAGGATGAAGAAGAAGAACGTCATGGCGCTGACGGCCCAGAACGAACTGCGCAGGGTCCGCGCCATCTGCGTGCGGTCGGCCATGCGGTCGAGGCCCGGCAGCGCCGGAAAGAGCGCTCGCCCGATCGGCTGGCAGAACTCAACCGCCGCCACCGACAGGTTCCGCGCCACCCAGAACCCCGCCGCCGCCACCGGACCGCCCGCGATCCAAGCCGTCAGCACGCCGACGTGTGAGAACAGCGTCGGGGCGTTGCGCGGCAGAAACATAAAAACCGTGTCGCGGAGCATGCCTTTAAGCGGCAGGCCCCTCCAGACCACAGGCTGGCCGCGCAGACGCAGGAACACCGCCAACTCCCCCGCCATCAGCGCCACCGCGAAGGCGTACCCGACGGCCCACGCGCCCACCAACCCGGTCCAAGGCCAGACGGCCACGTACATCACCAGCGCCGCAACGAGCAGGCGGACCACCTGGAACGTGCCCGCTTCGGCCAGGAGGCTCCACCGCATCCGCTGGAACCCGTCGAAGACGGCGCCGATGACCACCAGCAGGGCGTAACTCGGGAGCCATAGGGCGGCCGTCTGCCACGGGCGGATGCCGGCCTCGATGTCGGCCACCGATTCCGGCCGCCAGACCCGCGCGGCCTCCAGGAGGCCGTACGGCGCCGCGATGCCGAGCAGCGCCATCCCAACGCCGATGATCACGGCCAGGGCAAGACCGCCGCCGAGCGTTTGGGCTACCGATTGGGACGGCCCCTCGCCTTCCTCGGCCCGCGTGCGACTGATCCGAAGCGTCACGCTGCCGGCGACGCCGTTGGCGGTGATACTGACCGCCGCCAGCATGGCCGAGAGCACCACCGCCAGGCGCCCCACGTCCTTGTCGTCGCGGTAGGCGTCCTTGATCATGTACATCAAGATGATGTTGACCACGCCCATGGCCACCTGGTTGGCAAAGAGCGCCCCGAGGTTGCCGCGCACGAAAAGTTGGACGCGGTCCAGGGCGGTCTTGAGCGTAGACGGCGAAGCGCGGTTCATGTCCTGGAACCTTTCCGAGCAACCAGCATTCGCGCGGCGGGTCTCCGTACCCACCGCTCCATACGCGACTATGCATCTTTGCGCGGCGGGTACGGAGACCCGCCGCGCAAAGGTTGAATGATTCTTTCTGCGGTTCTACTTAGTCCGTCAACTTCAATTATGTGGGTGCCACGGCTGCGCAGTTTGCAGCCGTGTCTTCCTGCCGACGACCACGGCTGCACAAGGCGCAGCCGTGGCACCCGCAGGTCAAGAACTGACAGGCTACTATTCGAGCAACGCCTTCAGCCGCGCCGCGGCCTCGTCCGCCCTCCCGGCCGCAAGCGCCTCGCGGGCCGCCGCGAGCGCCAAAGCATGGTCCGCTGTGAACGGCACGGCCTCGCCCGGCGCGGGCGCCCGCCAACCGAATTTCTCAAGCACGGCAGCCACGAGGGCCGGCACGCCTTCGCCCGTGAGGGCCGAGAGGGCTAATGATCGAGCCCCGACCGTAAGGTCGGGGTTGCCCTCGCGCATTGCCGCACTTTCGCCTGCCCGTCGAGCCCCGACCGTAAGGTCGGGGTCACGCTTCTCGGGGGCGAGAGTTTCACTGGCCGGGCTATGCGACCCCGAGCTTACGCTCGGGGCTCGAACGGCATTTGCGCCCGGTGTGTCGATCTTACTGAGCACGGCCAGCGCCCGGCCGCCGAGCGATTGAAGCGTTGCGTCGTCTTCGAGGTTTGCCCCTTCGCCGGCATCGACGAGGTAGATGACGACGGCCGCTCGCGCCAACTCAGCCTGCGCGCGCTCAATGCCCTGGCGTTCGATC
>JAPLMO010000507.1 GCA_026386995.1 Planctomycetota bacterium
CTCAGGGGGATGCTGGCGAAATCGGGCTGGAGCGAGGCCATGCTGCTCGGGGAGAATGAGAAAGCGGCCTTCAAGCAACTCCAAGCGGCTCGCGACAACCCGTCCGAGGAACCCGGTCGGCTCGGCCTGAAACTGGATCGCTGGCCACGCGTCGAGGTTCTGCCGCAAACGCCCGCCGCCGAGGCGGGGATAAAGACCGGCGACATCATCGCCCGGGTCGATGGCAAAGACGTGCCGCCGGCGTCCGTCGCGGCCGAGGCGATGAGGTTTCTTGCCGGACCCGCAGGCAAGGCCGTGACGCTTACCGTGCGCCGCGGCGAGGCGACCCTGGAGTTCCGCGTCCAGCGCGCCGGTGCGGGGGCGATAGCGATCAGTTCGGCCCGGCTCGATCGCGGCGTTCTCCTCATACGGATTCCCACGCTGGAAGGGCAGGGCATCGGCGAGAAGGTTTGCCGGCTCGTTCGTGAGGGCGGCGGGAACGCCCCGGCAATTATCCTGGACCTGCGCGACGACCCCGGCGGGCGGCCGGAAGAGGCCGATGCCGTCGCGGGCGCTTTCCTGAACGGCAAACTGCTTCACATCCACCAGTTCCGCAGCGGGAAGCGCATCGGGTTCCAGTCGGCGGCGGGAGGAACCGCCACGCCCGTGGTCGTCCTCATGAACAGCAGCACGGGCAGCGCCGCGGAGATGCTGGCGATGGCGCTGCGGGACAACGGCCGGGCAACGCTCATCGGCGAAACGTCCGCGGGCGCCCTCTTCGGCAAAGACCTGGCAGAACTGAAAGACGGGTCCGTCATCCTGTTTCGGACGGAGCCCACGGTGTTGTCGCCCTTGGGCAAGGATTACTCGGTCCGCGGCATATCTGCGGACGTCGAATGTGCCGACAAACGAGAGGCCGGCCGCGACGCTGTCCTCCAGGGCGCGCTGAAGTTCATCGAGCAACATGTGGGGCCGTGAACGTGCGCCCGCCGGGCCGCCTCACGCGCGATCGCGCGTTGACCTCTCCGCCCTCCGCCGGTACAGTAGGGCCACCTAAAGTCTATACACGGAGCGATGCCCATGAAAGGCGTAATTCTGGCCGGCGGACTCGGGACGCGGCTGCATCCGCTCACCAAGATCACCAACAAGCACCTGCTGCCCGTCTACTCCAAGCCCATGATCTACTACCCGATCGAGTGCCTCGTGCGGGCGGGGATCACCGACATCATGATCGTGACGGGCGGCAACTCGGCCGGCGATTTCATACGACTGCTGGAGAATGGCGAGGAGTTCGGACTCCGGCGACTCCACTACGCCTACCAGAAGGGCGAAGGCGGCATTGCGGCGGCACTGGCCCTGGCCCGCGACTTCGTGGAGGACGAGAAGGTCTGCGTCGTCCTGGGTGATAACATTCTGGAGCGCACCATCCGCACGGCCGCCGAGACGTTCGAGCGCCAGAAGACCGGCGCGAAGGTGTTCCTGAAGGAGGTGCCGAACCCCGAATCCTACGGCATAGCCGACATCGAGGGCAAACGCATCGTCCGCATCACCGAAAAGCCCAGGAAACCCAAGTCCAACCTGGCCGTCATAGGCGTGTACATGTACGGGCCGGACGTCTTCGAGGTCCTGCCGACGCTGAAGCCCTCGGCCCGCGGGGAACTGGAGATCACCGACGTCAACAACCACTACGTTGCCGCCGGGACGATGACCTACGACATCGTTGACGGCTGGTGGGCCGACGCCGGTGAGAGCGTCGATTCGTGGGTCGAGGCCATCCGCCTTGTGGCGACGGGCGGGGCGAATAAGATGTAGGGTGGGTGCTCTGCACCCACGCTGATGCCGTTGCCGTCATGCCCAGGACAACCACGCCGCCGCCACACAACGTCAAAACAACCGCGTGGGTGCATAGCACCCACCCTACGTAAACAAGCAGGCCGAGGCAAAAGCCCCGGCCCGCATTTCTTCTCGATACAGCCTGCAGCGACTACTGCGCCTGCGCCGCCTGCTTGGCGTACAAGTTCTTCATCGACCTCAGGCTCTTGGGCTTATAGTCGCCCGCATGGCCGGCGGTGCCGAAATCGCGCATCTTGCCGGCGATGATCTTCTGGAGCGAATCGCGGGCCGGGCCGAGGTACTTCCGCGGGTCGAACTCGGCCGGCTTCTCCGCGAAGACCTTGCGGATGGCCGCCGTCACCGCCAGGCGGCCGTCGGTATCGACGTTGATCTTCTGGATGCCGCGCTTCACGGCTTCCTGGATCGACGGGATCGGCACGCCCATGGCGCCGGGCATCTTGCCGCCGTACTTGTTGACCTCGGCGATGAGTTCCTGCGGCACGCTGGATGAGCCGTGCATGACGAACGCCGTGTTTGGGGCGCGTTTGCGGCACTCGGTGATCAGGTCCATCGCCAGCACCGGCTCGTGCTTGAACTTGTAGGCCCCGTGGCTCGTGCCGATGGCCAGGGCCAGCGCGTCGACGCCCGTGCGCTTGCAGAATTCCTCGACCTGGTTCGGGTCGGTCAGGAGCACCTTGTCGGTGTGGGTGTCGTCCTCGATGCCGCCGAGTGTGCCCAGTTCGCCCTCGACGCTGACGCCGAACTGGTGGGCGTAATCGACCACTTCCTTCGTGACGCGGAGGTTGTCCTCGAACGAGCGGGCCGGGTGCTTGCCCTCGGGGGTCTTCGCGTCGTAGTCGATCGACCCGTCGATCATGACGCTCGTGAAGCCCAGGGCGATCGCCTCCTGGCACATCTTCAGGTTCGGGCCGTGGTCCAGGTGCAACACGATGGGCAGTTCGGGATGTTCCTCGACGGCTGCGGCCATCAGGTGCTTCAGGTAGATAAGGTTGGTGTATTCCAGCGCCCCGCGGCTGGCCTGGATGATGACCGGCGACTTCGTTTCGCCTGCTGCGGCGATGATCGCCTGGATCTGCTCCATGTTGTTGACGTTGTACGCCCCCACCCCGTAATGACCCTTACGGGCCTGGTCGAGCATCTGACGCATCGGGCAAAGCGGCATCTTTAAGTCTCCTTCCTTCGGTTGGCCTGTCTTCGGCCGGCCGCAAACGCCCCGAACGCTGGGGCAATAGTCCTCTGCGGCCAAGCCCAAACGGGCGGCAAGTATATCGGACCGGCGGGAAAAGGGAAGTGAAAACGGCGACAGGAAAGGCGGGAACCGGGATTCGGGATTGGGGGTTCGGGAACCCGCCACACTTAGCCGGCGAGTTTACTCGCCGCGCGCCGTTCACTTTGAACTTCTTCGCCTGCCGTTTTGGCCGCGAACGTAAGTCGCGTTTTTGCAAAAACACTTACGTCAATTATTAGAGCGGCGCACCCCCTTTTTGGGGGTCCGAAAAGGCAAAAACGGCCTTGGCGATAGCGCCAGAGGGGGTGGAAGGGCAAAATGTTAAGATGGGCAAGACGAAACTTGAGCCTTTTTGATCACTTTTTACTGTTTCTGATCGGAACTTGATGAAAACCGGGGACAAGAGACGCAGGGATCCGCCACCGCAAGACCGGCGGGTAAACTGCGGGACGAAGGGGTGGTAAAAGATGGTCGATGGCGAGGGTCGGGATTCGGGGGCCGGGGGACTGCAAAATTGGCAAACGGGGATGGGCCGCAGCCTGCGCAGACTGTCCGGATTAGTAGAAGTCGGCAAGCGCTCCTCGTTCACGCAAGGCGCAGAAACAGTTCTGAACGCCTCCTGGGCGAGAATTACTGGGTGCCTTCTTCTTCCGTAAATCGGGAAGCTCTTCCGGATACCCAAGCCAAGCCATCAAGTCACGCCTGTTTCCCTTCAGTAGGTGGAATATATTGATCAGCTTTGCGCGGTGCTGCACACAATCGGGCGAGTCTAGTCCCTAACCAAGCGTGATTTTGTTTCTTGCGGCGTAAAAAAGACTCGAAATCCCTTTACTGATGCGGTTAAGAAGGACGTTGTCAAGACGGGCCTCTCAACCGAAGAAAGGGATTTCGAGTGAACGCCATTACACGA
>JAPLMO010000458.1 GCA_026386995.1 Planctomycetota bacterium
ACCGACAGGGCCGCGTAGTCGTGCACCGCGCCGAACAGGATGCCTCCCAGGATCGCCCACGCCCAGACGGGGCCGTATCCGAAGCAGGCGGCCATCGTGGGGCCCAGGATGGGGCCGGCCCCGGCGATTGCCGAGAAATGGTGGGCAAACAGCACGCTCGGCCGCGAGGCCACGAAGTCGCGCCCGTCGGCGTACATGACCGCGGGCGTCGGGCACGATTGGTCCTCGCCCATCCAGTGCGAGACCTTCCGGCTGTAGAAGCGGTATGCCAGCGCCAACACCGGCACCGTGATGATGACGACCCAGGCGATGTTCATTTGTTTCTCCGGCCCTTAGTGCCACAACGCCACTTGGGCAATTATTGCGCAGCGGGTACGGAGACCCGCCGCGCAAATTGCGATCTGGCGCTGTCGTATCAGGGTGCCTCTGGAATCAGCAGCGCCCGCAATATGCCGCGCAATGGGCATTTCCGCAAGGTTCCTTTTTGCCGCAGGGCTGCTATAATGCGCCCTTCGCTGCATCCTCGCGGCGTGAGTGAAAGGGCCTCAGATGACCCGAAAGAAGGCGATCTGGTTCGCCGTCATCGCCGCAGCCTCGGCGGCGGCACTTCTGGTTGCGCACCTCCTGCTGCCGATCGATGCCGCATGGAGTGTCAACCACTACCTCCATTACGGATGGCAGGTGCTGGTGGTGCTGGGGTTTGCCGGGGGCCTCGTGTGGCTGATGTGGCCGCGGCCGAAGGCCAAGCGGCGCGACTTCGACCGCGCGGCGGCGCGGCGGCGCGTCATAGGCGTGGCCGGCGTCGTTATGGGGGCGGTTTTCCTCATTATCTTCGGCGAACTGCACCGCGAAGCCGCGTCGCGCAGGCCTCTGGAGGCGGCGGGCTTCGGGGACCTTCAGGCCGTCGCCAAGGCCCTGGCGAGATACGCCGCCGACCACGGAAACGCACGCCCGAAGTCCATCGAAGAACTGACGCCCCAGTACCTGGACGCCGGTCGCCTCTACTACGCTTACCGCAGCGGCCCTGTCGCGAGCGAGACGGGGGCCGGCGGAAGCAAGGACGCGGTCCAGCCGGACGGGGCTAAGGCCGACGGCCCGGCGCCGTCCTACGCCCTCGTCAAGGAAGTCCCCGGTACGGCCGGCATCAAGAAGTCTCCGACGGACATCATGGCCTATCTGCGCCCCGGCAACGCATGGGCGCCACTGACGGCCGCGGTTGATGAAAGCGGGCAGTGCCGGGTCATCAGCGAAGACAACGTCCGGTCTTTCGAGCAGCAATTCGAGAAGAAGTAGGCCGCTGTCCACCCCCCGGAACGGGCGCAAAAAAAGACCGGGGTCAAATCCCTCCCGGATGACCCCGGTCACTTCAATACTCCCCCGGAACTGCACCTGCGTACAACTGTGCGTCCAATTGAGTCCGAACGCACACCAGGCGCCCCACAACCCCGCCCGCGCTTTCGCGCACTCCCTTGGCGGCAGACGAAACTCGTTAAAGACGCGTTAAGGTACAATCGCCGGACTGGCGTCTGGAAAGAAGAGACGCCAATCGTTCCACACACATTAACAGTATACCTCAAGAAACCGCGATTGTCAAATTCCAATACGGCCTTTCCACGGATTTTCGTCCGTCCGCACGACCGGGCAGGGCGGGAAAGAGCCCCCCGCAAGGCTGACCCCGCGGCGTCCGGCGGTGGGGGCCGGCATCGCTAGGGCTCCTGCTCGGAAACCCCCGCTTTTTCGGGCTTTTTCAGGGCTTTCAGGGCAACCAACCCCAGGGCGATCACGACCGCCGCCAGGGCGGCGTACAGCACCCACTGGTTCTGCTCAAGCCAGGGCGAGGGGGCCTGGGTTGCCTGGGTGGCGATAAACCGCGGATTTTTCTGGGGCTCGCCCAGTCGGGTTTCGACGGCCGCCCGCCGGTTGACCTTCGAGAAGACCGCCGCATAGTCGTAGCGCGCGGGGCGGGCGTCGGGGTTCCCGTAGAAGAGCCGGTACTGTTTGCCCGCCTCGAACGGGAAATACACGTACCTCGGCCGGCCTTGGACGGTTACGCCCGTAATTGGCAGCGGGGGGTCGTCGCCGTTGGCGATCTTGAGGCGGACGTACCGCCCGAACGCCTCCGGAAACGTCACCGCCATCTGCTCTTCGCGGTAGCGGGCGGTTCGGAACCGGAAGGTGGTGCCGTCGCCTGCGGGTTGCCAGTGCTCTTTGTCGTCGGAGACTTCGATGTGGACGGACCTGGAGAAGTTCTCCTGCGGCGTGTCGACAGTCAGCGTCTGGACGGGCAGGTGCCTGGAGCCCAGGTCCAGCGTGACAAGCGTCTCGCGGGCCCCTTGCGATTCCGAGCGGCTGACGACCGGGCGGCCCACGAGGAGCGGCAGGTCGGACTTCTCGGCGGGCTTTTCCTGAAACACATCGGCCCCGTCGAGGTCGATCGGCCCGCCGTTGGGGGGGGCGGCCACGACCACCCGCAGGTACCGCATGCGCGTGTCGGGGATCGTGACGGTCGTGAACTGGCGCTGGATGTCGCCGCCGAAGTCAAAGATGGCGGCGTCCTTGCGGATCGTTCGCCAGGTCGTGTTATCGTCGGACCCTTCCACCGTGACCGCGCAGCCGAAGTTGCGTGCGGGCGTGCGGATGCGGATGCGGTTGGTGACGGGCGGACTATCGCCGAGGTCCAGCGTCAATTCGGAGGCCTCCGTCCCGCGCTTGGCGAGGTTGAAGACCTGCGCCTGCGACCTCTCGATGCGCGGCTCCGGTTGCTCGGGCGTGTAGACGACGTAGCCGATATCGTCTGTCTCGCCGCACAGGACCCGCAGGTCCGGCAGATTGGGCCCGGCGGACTTGTCGAAGACGTCGTTGTCCAGCGCCAGGCGCGCCGTCTCGCCCTTGGCGCCCTCGGGGGCCTTGATCTCGCGGTACACCTGCCAGGCTTCAGGGTCGAAGTCGCCGCGCGCGGTGGCGGCGAGGCACAGGACCGTCAATGTTGCCGCAATCGCCAGTGCCAAGTGTGGCACGGCTGGCTTGTCCAGCCGTGACCTTTGCCCTCGCACGCGACATTTACCACGGCTGGGCGAGCCAGCCGTGCCACAGTTGTCTCTATGCCTGACCATCCGATTTCTCCTTCGCCTCCGGCGCCGGCTCCGCACGGAAAATGATGTGCCGGTACTTGTAGTAGAGGAACGATGCTGCCAGCAGGAGCAGTCCCAACCCGAGGAACGACAGGATCCGCCACAGGGCCTCCAGCCGCGACAGGTCAAGCAGCATCACCTTCGCCAGCGTCCCACCCAGGAGCACCAGGGCCATGACTCGCAGCAGGGTCGCCCGCCGCCGGATGCCCACAGCCAGGAGGCCCAGCGCGTACAGCGCGTAGCCGACCGACAGCGTCGCGTGCCGCGCGTACCATGCGTGCAGTTCCTCGTCCGGGAACCAGCGGTGGGCCCTGGTGTCCCAGAAGTCCATCGCCTCGAGCGTAAAGCAGGCGAGCACGACCACGTGCACGAGGACCGACAAGACGGGCAAAATATAACGGCGCTCCTGAGACTGCGCCGGCAACCGCCGCGCGTAGCCGACGGCGGCCAAGGCCATCATCACCGCCACGAGCACGAACGCCATGCCGCGCGGCTGCCAGAGGACCGTATCGTATCCGGCGCTCTTGTCGGCCACTGCGCCTAGCAGAATGAAGCAGCCGATGGCGCCGGCCGCCAGCCCCGCCACGCGGTGCGCCAGGCTCATGATCCAGAACCCGCGGAGCATCACCAGGGCCGCCATGGTGGCAAAGCCCGCTGCCCAGAGCGAGGGCATGGTCTGGCTCGCCAGCGCCAGCCCCGTCTCGCGGTGGCCGGCGTACGCGTGAGCCAAAACATAGTTCTCTGTGCGGCCAAGTTCCGTCAGGTAGAAGCCGAGGATGACGCCGAAGGCGAGCAACTCGTACGTAAGGGTCATCGCGCGGCCGGTCGGCGGGGCGGTCGCGACGAAGTACGCCAGCAGGGCCGCGATCGCGAGGCACGCCGCCACTGCCGCAAACGTTGCGCCAACGTCATTCCATGCCGCAACGAACTTCAGTTCCGGCAGGTCGTGCTGTGCGACCAGGAGAACCACAAAGCACGTCGCAAACGCCACCAAGGCGAATGCGTGATGGAATGTCCGCCGGAAGATCGAAGCAAGGCATGCCGCCAGAACACCGTACGCCGCCAGCCCGACCGCGAGGATCGCGTCGCGCATCCACACCAAGTTCAGCAACTGCTCGTTCAGGTCCGAGCGAGTCTGTTTCTGCATCTCTGCCGCGGCCGTCTCGTGCCAGCGGTCCACCTCGATGCCGATGGTCAACATCAGGCCCAGGTGCGCCACGGCGGCCGCGACGCTTACGATGATGCTTTCGAGCGTCCGCTTGCCAGCCGACTGCCGCCGATAGAGCCACGCCGAAATCGCCATCGCCAGCGCTACGCCGCCGAACGTGGCGGTGCGGGCGTTGAGGACCGCCATGCCCGCCGTCTCCCACGCCTCCTCGGCGTAGTAACCCAGCGCGATGATTGAGGCCGCGTGCACCGCCAGGCCCGCGGCCCGCAGGCGCCAGTCGCC
Source organism: Planctomycetota bacterium (assembly GCA_026386995.1). Next base: position 4,582 of record JAPLMO010000458.1, read on the forward strand.
CAGGCGCAGGCCGAGCCAGAAAAGGACGACCGCCTCGGCCGCCCACGCCATCGGGATGAAGACGCCGCTCAGTTGGATCGGAATCGCCAGCGTCAGCAGGCCCAGCGCCTGGGCCACTTGGAGCAGGACGAATCGCATCTGCGCCGGGGCCAGCCGCCGCACGAGCAGCCCCTCGGCCAGGTAGGCCGCGCCGAGGATGGCCGCCGCCGGCCCGAGCCAGAAGTGATGGTCCGTCCGCAAGAGCACGTACAGCCCGGCGAAGTAAGCCACGGCGTTCAGGAGCGTCAGCGGCAGGTCCAGGCTCGACGGGTTGCGACGGCCAACGAGGTGATACGCGATCGACACGGCAAAGAAAAGTGCCCAGAAGATCGTCATGTACGTGACGATCATCGGCAGTTTCTCGGCCGCCGTCTGGCCGTGGTACCAGTAGTGCGAATAGAGCCACGCGACCACGTTAAGGATCGTGCCCGCCAGCGCCAGCAGGTTCAGCACGCGCCACTTCTTGAAGTAAGCCACCCCCAGGACGCCCAGGTTGACGCCCGCTATGTAAAGGAACAAGGCGTGCCCCGGGTCGCGCTCGGACCGGATCAAGAGGGGCACGGCCAGGCCGCCCACGAGCGAGAGGATCGATACGGTGAGGCTGGAGTACCGGACGGCCAGGATAATGGCGACCACGGTGATGGCGGCCATGAAGCCCCAGGCGGTGGCATCGCCGACCAGGGGCTGACGCAGCGGCGCCCAGGCGGCAAAAGCGGCGCCGTACAGGGCGGTCAGACCGCCGCCGGTCGTCACGCGGGACAAGACCCGGTAGGCCCTACGCGAGAAATACTCCCCGGCGGCGATCAGCACCAGGCCGATGACGGCCGGAGCCACCACGCGCATCCACGGCAGCCGCCCGAACCAGCCCTGGTCGTACCCGTACTTGATGAAGAACGCGGTGCCCAGGAGGACCACGATGACGCCCGCCCAGGCCAGGCCGCGCAGGCCGACCCACTCCTCCAGGCGGAACGGTTTCTTCACCGCCGGCGCCGGGGTAGGCACTTGCGCGCCCGTCACTTGCGCGCCTGGGGCCGTCGAGCCAGCGGCGGGAGCCGCGGGGTACTTTCGGTCTGCCACAGGCGCAAGCCGCTCAGGCTCGGTCGCAGGCCGCGGCGGCGGGGCTGGTGGCGCAACAGGCGCAGGTCGCGGCGGCTCGGCGGGCGACGCGGGCCTCGCGGCCAGAGCGTCGGCCACGGCCCTCGCCGCATCGGCAGGAGTGGCGGCTTGCGGCCTGCGGAGTTGGGCCGCAAGGCTGTCGATGCGGCGGCCGACTTTGATCGCCATCACGACTGCAATGATGGAGATCGGCAACGCCGCCAGAACGCAGATGGCGACTGCTATCCCGAGGCAGATGAAAAAACCGGCGTCGTCCATGGCGCATCTCCGCTGACGTGACTCCGACCACCCTGAGTCTAGAAACGGTTGCGGCCGGCCGCCAACAAAATTCCGCCGAGGCTGCACGGCTTGGTGGATGCCGCGTAGTAGCCTGTCACGATTGACTCTGTGGGTGCCACGGCTGCGCCTTGTGCAGCCGTGGTCGTCGAGAGGGACACACGGCTGCAAACTGCGCAGCCGT
>JAPLMO010000277.1 GCA_026386995.1 Planctomycetota bacterium
GCCGCGCCGCCCCCGGTGTATTCACCGGGGGCTAAATACGGCGGGCTCAGCCCTGCCGCTTCGCCCACGCCGCGCGGGCCGCCTCGTACACGTCGCGAAACGCCACGCCCTTCTCTTCAGCCAGGCGCACGCAATCGTCGTATTCCGGCAGGGCCGTGACGATCCGCCCGCCGCGCCGGCCCACCTTGACGCGCACGGGGCCGAAGGGCGTCCGGACCTCTACGTGCTCGCGGGCCAGTTTCGTCCGCACGACGCGGCTTCGCCGCACGCCGAAGGTCGTCGTCTCGCTGAAGATCGTGTCTTCCACCGCCGCCAGCGCCGCGTCCTCCGCAAGGCACGCCAGCACGACGCCCGGCCGCCCCTTCTTCATAGTCACGGGCGTGAGCCACACGTCCAGCGCCCCTGCGGCAAAGAGGCTGCGGGTCGTTGCGCCGAGGGTCTCGCCGGTCGCATCGTCGAGGTTCGCCTCCAGGAGCCACACCGAGTCGGCCTCGGCGCCCGCCTCCTCGCAAGTCATCGGAGGCATCGGGCCGAAGGCCTCGGCCAGCGTAACGAGGATCGCCGCCCCGGTGGGCGTCGTGAGTTCCCCCGTTTCGGGGCAGTCGCGCGTGGGCCGCCCCTTCATGAGTTCCACGACCGCCGGCGCCGGGACGGGGAACCGCCCGTGTGCGCAGTCGACGTAGCCGGAGCCCATCGGCAGCGGGCTGGAGACGATTCGCTCGACGCCGAGCATCGCCAGGCCCGCGCACACGCCCACGATGTCGACGATGGAGTCGACCGCCCCGACTTCGTGGAAGTGTACCTCCTCGGGCGTGGAGCCGTGGACCTTCGCCTCGGCCTGGGCCAGGCGCCGGAAGACCGCCGTCGCCCACTCGGCCGCGCGCCCCGGCAGGCCCGCCTGGGCGATCATCGCTTCGATCTCGGGCAGCCGCCGCCCGTGGACGTGCCCCTCGTGGCCGTGGTGCGAGTGGCCGTGCGCTTCCACGTGGACCTCGGCCCGCGTGGCGGAGATGCCGAGGCGCCTCTCGCGGCGGACGTCGATGCGGTATCCCCCGACGGGCAGGCGCGCGAGGCACTCCCTGAGGCCGGCCTCGGGCAGCCCGGCGTCCAGGAGTGCCCCGAGGAGCATGTCGCCGCCGGCCCCTGAGAAAGCGTCTACATAGATAATTGGCATATCGCTCCCCTGCCTCGCCGATCGTCAACCGCGGGTGCCACGGTTGCGCTGTTCAGCAACCGTGCCGCCGTTCGGTGCAGAGCACGGCTGCAAACAGCGCAGCCGTGGCACCCGGCTCCCCTGCCCCACCCGTGCTTCGCGCGCTATTTCTTCAGCGGCGCCTTCACCGCCCCGCCGGCGGCCTTCTTCGCCGCCGCCTCGGCCGTGGCCTTCAGTTCGTCGACCGCCCGGTTGTACGCCTCGGGCCCCAGTTCCACGCGCTTGATGTACGGGATGTCCGCCAGGGTCTGGCCCATCGCCCCCTTGTCGCGGTCGTGCAGCAGGAACCGGTCGGCCTTGTCGTTGTGCGCCACGTAGAGCGGCTGGCCGAGGATGTGCCCGCGGATCTTGTGGTCGTTCAGGAGCGTCAGCGTGTAGGAGACCTTCCGCACCGGGCACTCGCGGCCGCTGTAGACCTTCTCGGGGCTGCCGGCCTCCTTGAAGCGCCACTCCTTGTCCATCCGCTCCAACTCGACCTCGGTGTCGATGCTCTTCAGGGCCGGCACGGGCACGTACTCGTAGATCTCGCGGTCGAGGTTGTAGATCTTCAGCCGCGCGGCCCGCGTGGTGAAAATGTGCCCCGGCACCTTCAGGCCGCTCGATAGTTCCAGGTAGCCCGGCACTGCGTCCCGGCGGTTAAACCCGCCCGCCGGACTGAACGGGTTCGACGCCGGCTTGTCGGCCGGCTTCACCGACTGGGCAGGCTGGCCCGGCGTTTCCGGCTCATCGTCGACGAACGTGATGTCCGCGGGGCCGATGACCTTCGGCTTTCCCTCGGTTGGCTTCGGCGGGGCCTTTTCGCCCGCCGCCTTATCGCCCGCCCCAGCCCCCACCGCCAGCACCAGCGCGGCACACGCCGCTACCGCGAGGCCAAGCGCCACAAGCCGCAGCCGTCGGGCATAACCCGCGGCTTCCGCCGCGGACTCGATATGCCGTTCACTCTTCACTCTGCACTCTGCATTCTGCACTTTCCGCGTCCTTGACATCCCTGCCCGCGCGCTCCATACTTCGCTCCATGCAGCGCATCGGCATCCTCGGCGGGACGTTCGACCCGGTCCACCTCGGGCACCTCATCCCCGCCCAGTACGCCCTCGAGTATCTTGGACTCGACCGGCTGCTGCTGGTGCCCTCGGCCGCGCCCGTCCACCGGCCGCTTCACGTGCCGGACTCGACGGAGCACCGGCTGAGGATGTGCGAACTTGCCGCCGACTCGATCCCGCGGTTCGAGGCCTAAGAAATCGAGACCCGCCG
>JAPLMO010000218.1 GCA_026386995.1 Planctomycetota bacterium
ACGCCGCCACGAACGGGATGACCGAGACCATGCGCGTGCCGCGAAACGCCGCGAGGCTTTGCGGCCACCGGAGTTCCACCTGGGCGTTCGGGCCGACGGGCACGCTGACGGAATCCTTTCCGTCGGCCGACTCGATGTAGAACCGGTTGCCGGCGATCCGCACCTGGTACCCGGGGCCGAACCGCCACAGCCCGGCCGCCTCCAGCATCAGGTGCGGGAACACCTTGTCGCCCGCGCGCACGACAAGCGGCACGCGGCGAACCTTCATGTCTTCGGGATCGTGCAGGATGCTCGTGTACCCCGACCCCATGCACGCCTCGCCGAGCGGGCCGACCATGGGCTGGAAACCCTCGGCCTCGTGCATGGCGGGTGGCGGGTCGCCGGGGCCGCACGCGAGGTGCACCGCATGGCGCTCCAGGATCGGGGGGATAACCGTGGCGGCGGCCGGCGGCGGACTCGGCTGCAAAGCATTCGGCGTCGCATCGGCCGCGGCCGACGCCTTCCCGGTCTTCTCTTCGCCGGGTCGCCCGCGGATGTAGAGGCTGAACGGCACCAGGACGTTGCCGGCCGTCCGCACGCGCTCAACCATGTGTGGCACGGTGCGGTCGATGCGCTCTCGCGGCTTGCCGTCGGGGCCGGTCTCCTCGATGACTCGCGGCGGGTCCTCTTCGATGAACTCGATATCCAGGACGGTCAGCCGCGCCCCGAGGTCGTCCAGCAGGTTTATGAGGTCGCCCAGGCGGCTCCACGACCACGGCCAGTGACCGAAGCGGCGCAGGGCGGCGTCGTCGATGGCAATCAGTATCGTCGGCACGGGCACGGGAGAGTGTGCCTCGTCGGGCAGGGAGGCCAGGGGCCGGAAGGCGTCGGAAACCGTCAACTCCAGGGTCCGGCCGATAGGCTCGTGAATGGTGAATGCCGCGGCCGCTGCGCCCAGCGCGAATGCCAGGGGCAAGGCCACCCAAATCCGGGCTCGACGGAAAACCTTTTGACTTGAGCCGGAGGCCTGGGTCACGAGGTTACCTCGGCAGAGTCGCTATCGCCGTCCGCGGCGCCGTCTACGGCTTATTGGGCGCAGTGGGCCGCGGACCCATGTGTGTGTGTGCAACGGTCATAACCCGCCGCCGATGTCAGAAGTCGCCGTAATCATCCCTCGGCTTCGGAGGCGGCGGCGGCGGGGGCGGTCCTCCGCCCCCGGTCAGGCTCAGCGTGGACAAACCGCCGCTCGAGCCGCCCAGCGGCGGCGCGGGCAAGCCCGTGTGCGTCCGCCCGTTGGCGTTCTGCTCGTTCTGCTCGAACGCAAGCGGGTCGATGTTGTTGGGCAGGAACTGCTGGGCGAGGAACTGGCCGGGCGGCATCGCGTTATCGTTCGTGTTCTGGCCTGGCGCGATGTAGGTTCGTGCGCCCGTCAGGCTGTTGGCCAGGTTCGTGAGGCCATCGCCCGTCAGGCCGTAGTTACCCCCAAACCCGGGGAAGTACCCGGCCTCCACCCCATGCGTGCCGCGGACCGAGAGGGTGGCCGTGGGCGTTACGATCGCGAAGTCGTTCTTCGTTCCGCCCTTCTCGACGTTCGATTCAGTGTTGCCCTGCTTCAGGAGGATTCGCGTGCGAACGGTGTCGCCCTGGCGGCGGAGTTCGCCGATGCGGATGACCGCCAGCGGGTCCACCTGGAGCGTGTTGCGGTTCATCTCCAGGACGCATCGGGCCCGGAAGCCTGTCCTGAGGTCCATTCCCTCGGAGAGTTGGTCGCCGACCTTGGCGG
>JAPLMO010000509.1 GCA_026386995.1 Planctomycetota bacterium
CGGAGCGAGAGTACGCGAAGTTCTTCGACACGGTCGCCGTGTGTTTCTCGAAGGGCCTGGGGGCGCCCGTCGGCTCGGCCCTGGCGGGGACGGCCGCGTTTATCGACCGTGCCCGGCGGTTCCGCAAGATGTTCGGCGGCGGCATGAGGCAGGCGGGGGTCATCGCCGCGGGGGCGCTATACGCCCTCGAAAACCACCGCGCGCGGCTGGCCGAGGACCACACAAACGCCCGCCGGCTGGCCGAAGGGATCGCCGGTCTGCCGGGCGTCGACCTCGACCCCGCGACGGTCGAGACCAACATCGTCATCTTCCGCACGACCTCGATGCCGCCCGCCGAGTGGGTTGCGCGCCTGAAGGATGCCGGCGTGCTGGTCCTCGCCGGCAGCGCCGACACCATTCGCGCGGTGACGCACCTGGACGTGTCGGCCGCGCAGATTGGAGAGGCCATCAAGGCGTTTGCCAAGGCCGCGGCGAAGTAAGCGCCATCGTACTTGCCGTTCGAGCCATGTAGTGTGGTCGCCTAGGCGACCACGCCGTCATCTCGCGCATCGAAGTCGCCGGCGCCTGACGACAAGCATGGTGGGTGCAGAGCACCCGCCCCACATGAATGCCGGGGCGTTGCCCCGGCCTACATGTTACTTCGCCGGCGTGGTAACGGTAGCCGGCGGCGCGGTTGTTGGCGCAAGCGGCTCCTTCGGCATTTTCAAAGGCTTCAGGAACAGGTAGTACAGCCGCCCTTCGTTCTGGGCGCGGCCGGCCAGTTCGCCGGCCTCCTTGCCGATGCCCACGTACAGGTCGCAGCGGCCGGCGGCGCGGATGGCCCCGCCGGAGTCCTGGTCGAGCGCGAAGCCCGAGAGCGGCAGTTCCTCGATCTTCTGGCCGCGGCGCGTCGGCATCGTCGTCGTCACCATCGCCAGGCAGGCGGGCGGATAGATGCGCTTGTCGGTTGCGATCGAGCGGTACGCCGTGACGGGCTCGTTCAGGCACCCTCGCGGCCGGCCATCCTCGATCACGGCGAAGAAGACGTACCGCGGGTTCCGCCACGTGTACGGCGTGACGTCGCCCGGGTTGGCCTTGAAGTACGCGAGCATCGCGGGCAGGCCGTCGCGCGGGCCGATCTTGGCGTCCTTGACGAGTTCCGCCCGCACGCTGTTGTACTCGTGGCCGTTGTTGGCGGTGTACCCGACGGTCATCTCCGAGCCGTCGGCCATGCGGAGTTTCACGGACCCCTGGATCTGCGCGACGTACGCCTCGAACGGGTCGCCCAGCCACACCAGTTCGTTGCCTGCGTACAGGTTCTGCGACTCGATGGTCTTGCGGTCGGGCATCGGCATTGTGGGCGAGCCGTCGGGGCCTTTGACTAGGTCCGCCGGGGGCTTGTAGAGCGGCCACTTGAAGCGGTCGGTCCGGACGGGCGAGGCGTCGAAAATCGGCGTGTAGTACGCCGTGAAGAGCACCGTGCCGCGGTCGTCGCAGCCGACGGAGACGTAGACGTCGAACTGC
>JAPLMO010000497.1 GCA_026386995.1 Planctomycetota bacterium
GACGCTGGCCAGCGCGACCGCGTTTCGCCTGGCCGAGGAGTATCCGGACCGGGAAATCTTTCTCATCTCGACCGACCCCGCGCACTCGCTCTCGGACTGCCTCGGGGTGAGCGTCAGCAGCCGCGGCACGGCCGTGGGCCCGCGCCTGACGGCCATGGAAATCAACGCCGAGGTTGAGTTCGAGGCCCTCAGAAGGCAGTACGCGGACGAAGTCGCCGGGTTCTTCGACCGCCTTCTGGCGGGGCCGCAGATGGTCGACCTGGAATTCGAGCGGGACGTGCTGGAACGCATCCTGGACCTCTCGCCGCCCGGGCTCGACGAACTGATGGCTGTCGCCAGGGTGGTGGCGCTGCTGGAATCGCCGGGCCGACGCCTCTTGGTCGTCGACACGGCCCCCACCGGCCACCTGATCCGGCTGCTGGAGATGCCCGCCCTGGTCCAGGACTGGCTCCAGGTCATGTTCGGCCTGTTTCTGAAGTACAAGACCCTGTACCGCCTGCCGAAGGTCACGGAATTCCTGGTGGGCCTGTCGAAGAAGATCCACCTCCTGCGCGCGCTGCTGGCAAGCCCGGAAAAGGGGCAACTGGTGGCCGTCAGCATCCTGACCGAGATGGCCTTCGAGGAGACCCGCGACCTGCTGGAGTTCTGCCGCCGCGAGGCTGTCCACGTGCCGGCCCTGTTTCTGAACCAGGCCACGCCCGACAGTGAGTGCGGCGCGTGCCGCGGCCTCTTTCAAGCGGAATCCGCTGTCCGCGGGCGGTTCAAGACCGTCTTCAAGGAGGTTCATCAGTGCCTCGTGTATCGTTGCGGCGAACTGCGCGGGGCCGAGCGGCTGACGGAACTCGGCCGCGTTCTTTACGAGGCGTAAGCCTCCTTGACACGAAGGAGAAGGCAATGATTGCAGGGAACACCTCTCTGGCGGCGACCGATGTGGCTTCCCCGCCGGCCCCGGCGCCGCCGCGCAGTGTGATCATGTCACAGCCCGCGGCCATCGCCGCCTCGCCGGGACCCGTGTCTCGGATAGGGCGCGACATGAGCCCCCTTGATACGAAGGAGGAAGCAATGATTGCAGGGAACACCCATCCGGCAGTGGCCGATATGGCCGCCCCACCGGCCCCGGCGCCGCCTCGCAACGTGGTCATGTCACAGCCCGCGGCCGATCCGGCCTCGCCGCTGCTGGCGCATCTCCTGAAGATGGCCGACGGTTACCTGGCCCAGGGCGCATTGTGGAATGCAATGGAGATATACCTGAAGATTGTAGAACGGCACAACGAGGCCCCCGAGGCCAGGCTGGCGTGCGAACGCCTTCTCTGGATCGCTGAAAGGCACGAGAAGAATGGCAAGGACCACTTGGCAAGAAGCATCTACGAGCGGCTGCTCTGAACGCGGCAGGGCGGACGGCGCGATACACGCCGGCCTCTCCGATGAGGACCACGTCTCCCTCTGCGAGGTCCTCGACCGCGTCCTGAACACGGGCGTCGTCGTGGTGGGAGAAGTGGTCATCTCGGTCGCCGACATCGACCTCGTGTACCTGAGCCTTAACCTCATCCTTACGTCAGTGGAAACGGCAAGAGGCCGGAAGAACGAGGCCGCCCAG
>JAPLMO010000301.1 GCA_026386995.1 Planctomycetota bacterium
TTCCCGACTCCCGAATCCCGACTCCCGACTCCCGACTCCCGCCTCCGCTTATGATATCGATCTTGGCATTAAACCATACGCAAAATTAGGGACACCCGCGAGCCCTGTGAAAAATTTCACGAACGTAAGTGTTTTTGCAAAAGTGGCACTTACGTCAAATGGGACCCCTCAAAAACCGCTCCAGAAGGCTCAAAACACTATCAAGTTCTGATCAAAAACTGACAAAACTGATCAAAAAGGATCAAGTTTGGTCTTGCCCATCTTAACATTTTGACGCGCCACCCCCTCTGGCGCTAGCGCCAAGGCCGTTTTTGCCTTTTCGGACCCCCAAAAAGGGGGTGCGCCGCTCTAATAATTGACGTAAGTGTTTCTGCAAAAACGCGACTTACGTTCAACTGCCAAAATGGCTGGAACCGGGAACCCGCCCTTAAGCCTGGCGGGCAGGCCGGGAAAACGTCAAAAGCCCGGCGGCACGTTCAGCCGGCGACTTCGCCCAGGCGAATCTTCGACTCGGCCGCCGCGGCGCAAGGGTTCGCGGCGGCTGAATCGCTCCAACGACTCGATGCCGAGGGCGAATTCCCTGAGCCTGCGGCACGTCTTCGGGCACGCGGCTTCGCAGGTTCTGGGTGGCCATTATTGGAAATTCGCGAATTTTTCGTTTGCGTGTGCGTTTCAAGCAGAGGAAAGTCAGTGCATCGGAGGCCAGTCTTCATCAACGGTCCATTCGGGGACAACTGCCACGCGTGAACCGGCCGAGCGAACAACAAGTTACCGCATGGTATCCGCGGTTGTTTCGCACTGCGTTGCGATTGACCGGCAATGCCGAGGATGCCGCCGACCTCACCCAGCAGGCCTTCTGCAAGGCTCTCGGCACATGGGACCGGTTTGACGGAGCGGCCCTTGCAACCACATGGCTTCACCAGATTCTGCTCAACTGCGTCAGGGACTGGGTCCGCCGACGGGCGGTTCGAAACGCCCCGCAAGTCGAGGAATGGGATCTTCTGCCTGCCATTGACGATGCCCCGGAAGGCCGCGAGAGGATCGAAAAGCAGGAGGAGGGGGCCGCGGTCCGCAGTGCGGTTGAGGGGCTCCCTGCCGGGGTCCGCAGTGCCTTGGTGGCCACGGTTATCGACGGGTATTCATACTCGGAGGCGGCCGAGTTGCTCCAGGTGCCGGTTGGGACAATTGCGTCGCGCGTTTATCGGGCGCGGACCCTTTTGCGAGCCGCAATGGGCGATGCAACGGAAGAGGTGTAACCATGACCCAGGATGACACGCATCATGCCGATACGGCCGAGCGTCTTCAGGCGCTCCTGTCGGGAAGTCTCTCGCCCGCCGAAATGCGCCACGTGCTGGCGATGGTGGCCCGCGACGACGGCGCGAGGCGGATGCTCGACGAGATGTTGGCACTGGAGCGCACGGTCCGCGCGGCCTACGGGTATGACCGCACGGAGGAGAAGATGAGGGACTCGCTTGCTTCCCTCCTGGCTTCGCTTCGAGCGGGCGGGATTCCCGCTGAAAAGGAGCGGCTTCGTGCTTCGCGCCGACCGGCCTTCAGGGTGCGGCGAGTGCTGGGCTCGCTGGCCGCATCGGTGGTTGTCGCCGCTTCGCTGTACGCGGCCATCTCGTCGCACCTCCTGAACCGGTCGATGCAGACCCAACTCAGCCAGGTCCCGGGTTCCGCCGCGCTGCCCAAGGTAACCGAGACCGAAAGGGCCGGTTATAGCCGCATCTGGAGCGAGATCGCCCAGGCCGCCAGCGGTCCGAAACCGTGGATTCTCCTCTCGAACGGCGGGGGCGAGTTCGGATATCTCCCGTCGCCGTCCGCAGGAGCGGGAGAGGAGCGGCTCCTTCTTGTCAGATGCCTCGTCACGACAGGCGACGACGGGCGAGTCCAGACGATCAACCTGCTGGTGCCGGCTCGGAGGAACCTCAGGCTGTCGCTTCCCGGAATCACCCACTTGGCCGGTCAGCCGGTGGCCTGCGACATCGCCATGTACGCCGACTCGGCAACCGTCGGGCTGACGGTGGGCAAGGGCTTAGCCGACGCCGTGGGCGTTCGGGGCCGCGTCGGCTTTGGCAACCAGTCAGTAGAGATCGGCGAGTTCCTCCTCGGCGGAAAGCCGATGCGCGTCGTGGTGCAAGCGGTGCCACTGGGCGCGGTTGGCTAGAGCAGTTCACGCTTGACTGTAGCGAGTGGGTGCGCGGTGGGCAGTCTTGCCCACCGCACCGCCTCTCGACATTCCGCGCGGCGGGCAGGACTGCCCGCCGCGCGAGGGGCTACAAGCAAGCGTGAACTGCCCTAGGGGACCGCGGTTGGGCAAAAGGAGACGACCCATGAGTAAAGTAATGTTATCGTGGCTGCCGGTGGCGATGGTCGCATTTGCCGCAGCAGTTGTTTGGGCCGCTGACGCACCTCCCGTGGGCACGGCAACCACCGCGAGTGCCCCGGCCGCAACCGGCGACGCCGCTGCGGCAAAGGCGGCCCTGGTCACCGTTGCCGTCCTGGACTATGAGGCGGCTTCCCCGGGCAACCCTGAACTTGGGTCGCAGATTGCCGAGATCATGACCGCGCGGCTGAGTGTCGAGGACGGGCTGGACCTGGTGGAGCGCGCCAAACTCGGCCAGGTCCTGAAGGAGCATCACCTGCCGCTCGTCGGCCTGGCCGACCAGCAGCAAGCCGCCCAGATCGGCAAACTCCTCGGGGCGAAACTGCTCGTCATGGGCAAGGCCTTCATGATGGACTCCAAGTTGATGATCGTCACGAAGGTCGTCGGCGTCGAGACCGGCCTCGTCAAGGGAACCCTGCGCTCGGTTGAGCAGAGCAAGCCCCTTTCAGAGGCCGTTGCCTCGGTGTCGGAAGACGTGGCCGCCCTGGTCCGGCGGGATGCGGCCAAACTCCTTCCGGCCGACGTGAAACTGGAAGACCCGGTTGCACAGATACGCAAGGACCTCGGCGACCGGCCCCGGCCCACGGTGGCCGTCATCATCCCCGAGCAGCACCGGACCCGCGTGGTCATCGACCCGGCCGTGGAGACGGAGATCAAGCACCTTTTGGTGGAGTGCGGCTTCCGGGTCCTCGATACCGGCCGCAACGACCTGGCCGACTGGGCCAAGGGCATGATGCAAGGGCAGAAGGCGCCGTGGCCGGCGGCCCTGGCCGACGCCGACCTCATCGTCGTGGGCGAGGCGTTCAGCGAGTTTGCCCTCAGGACCGGCGACCTGGTGACCTGCGCCGCCCGGGCCGAGATCAACCTCATCAGCCGCCACAACGGCGAAATTCTGCTGGCCGACCGCGATACCCAGCGTGCCATTGACCTGGCCGAGGCCATCGCCGGGAAGACCGCCCTTCAGAAGGCCGGCCGACGGCTGGGCGTGACCGTTTGCCGGCGGCTGGTGACGTACAAGGGTCCGATCCTTCCGCCGCCTGCGCAACCGGCCCCGGCTGCGACCCCCGCCGCCGCGCCGTCGCCGCCCGCGAAGGGACCGGCGGGCGAAACGGGGCCAGCCGGTCCGACGGCGTCCGCCAAGCGGACCGTCTTCGCGGCACTGTTCGAAAACGAAACCGGCCAAGAGCAGTACGACCCCGCCGCCGCGGGCATGGGCGACCTTGTGGCCGTGTTGCTGGCCGAGAGAGAGAATGTCCGCGTCGTGGAGCGGCAGCGGCTCGAGGCCCTCACGGACGAGCAGGCCCGAGCCCTCAAGGGTCTGACGGGCGAGGCGCACGCCATCAAGGCCGGCAAACTCTTCAAGGCCGATACGGTCATCACGGGCAGGCTATTCCTCCTGGAAGGCAAAATGACCGTCAGCGCCAAGGCCATCGACATCGCCACGGAGCGCATCGTGGCATCGGACCAGATGTCGGGCCGCCCGGAGGACATCTTCGAGGTGGCCCTCCAACTGGCGGGCAAACTGGCGAAGCAGATGGAATGGCCGCTGCCAAAGATCGACCTCTCGCAGATCGACAAGTCGCCCGTCGCCAGCCTGCACTTCGCCAAGGCCCTCAGCCACTACTATGCGGGGAACATGGACGAGGCCATTATGCAGTTCATGCGGACGATCGACCTCGACCCGAACTACACCGAGGTGCACTACTGGATGGGCCTGTGCTACGAAAAACTGGGCGAGCCGACGCACGCGGCCATCGACTTCGAGGTCTATCTGAAGGAGCATCCGAAGGGCAAGTACGCCCAGGACGCGGCGAAGCGGCTGGCCGTTGCCACGCAGAAGGCCGCCTCCGAGGCCGTCCCGCGCCTGGTGCCGGCCACCGTCCCCGCGCCCGCGGCGCCGGCCAAGGCCGTTACGCCGCCGCAGAAGGTTCCGACCGCCGAGGGGACCGCGAAATGAGAGTCGCCGGCCGCCTCTTGCTTCTGGCCGTTGCCTTGGCCGCCTGCGCCGCGCCGTCATTGGCCGCCACGCCCGTGGCGGTCTTCAACTTCCAGATGAAGTCCGACACGCCCGACTGGAAGTGGCTGGAGAAGGGCCTCTCGGACCGCATCACGACCGACTTCACGCGTGTCCGCGGGGTGACGGTCGTTGCCCGCGATGAGATGCAGATCATGGCCCAGGCGCTCCACTGGGTGCCGGAACTGGCCACCACCGACGCCAAGGCCGCCGGGACCATCAAGGCGCAACTCAAGATCAACACCCTTGTGACCGGCGTATACAGCGTCGAGGGGGACCGGATTCGCCTGACCGGCCAGATCATCGACGTGTCGACCCGCGAGGAGGTCGCCCGAAAGGAAATCGAAGGCCCCGCCCAGGAGGTGCTGGAACTCCAGCGTCAACTGTCGGCGGAACTCCTGTCGGTAGTGGTCAACAAGCCCGCCGCAGGCATCCTGGCGTCCCTGCCGGTCTGGACCCGCAGCCTCCCGGCGACCAAGGCGCTGTACGAAGGCATGGATCTCTACGACCAGGGGCGGTACGCGGAGGGGTGGCTTAAGTTCCGCCAGGCCTCGAAGACCGACCCGGGGTACATGGAGGCCCAGTACTGGGTGGGCAAGATGTATTACTTCATGGACCGCTACGAACACGCCCGGCTGGCGCTGGAAAAGTTCATGTACCTCGACACGACGCACCCGCGCGTCGGCGACACGATCATGGAGTTTGCGCACACCTATGAGTCTCGCGGACTGCCGGCGGATGCGCTCCTGAAACTTTACGACGATCTCGGCCGGCGGTACCCTGAGGCTCGCCTCTGGGAGGGCTATGGCCCCTACGGCCGGTTAGGCTGGATCGATTGCCAGGAGTGGGCCAAGTACAAGTCGGCCCAGGTGCTCTTGCAGACCGGCCGCGCCAAGGAGGCCGCCATCCTGGCGGCTCCGGCGACGACTTTCGTCAACTCCAACATCGAGCCGCCGGTCGGCCTTATGAGCCTCCTGCGGCACAACGCGCTGACGGCCGAGCAGTTCGGGCCCGAGGTGATTTCCAATATTCACTCCCACAGCGACATTGTGCGGTTCACGGCCGACGGCCGCGAGGCCGTGATCGAGTTGTCGCAGCAGATGCGCATCCTGGGCCGGGAACAGAGAAACTTCGACCAGACCGCCATTTTCGACAGGGAAGAAACGGAGTTCTTCAGGTACCTTGTTGCGCCATCGGGGTACGTTTTCAAGTCGCTCCGCTTTTACCCGCTCGGCAGCGGCGATGATGCCAATATGGAGGTGAGATTGCGGCTCTTCGATGGCTACGATGCGCCCCGGTCGGCGCCCGTTGCGACGGCGCGAAAGAGCGGCATAGTGTTTGAGCCTTGCCCGCGGAGGGGCATTATGGTCGCCCACTGCACCCTGCGCGTGACCGGCCCGACGAGTTCGCCGGTGGTTGTGAGCGGTGCCCGCATCGCGGCGGCTCTGGAGAAGATGGTCGACCCTGGGGCCGTCGACGTGTCGTGCGCCGAGACGGCCTACTTTCGCGTCGAAGTCGACGGCGTGTTGGCGCGGTGGTTCCACGGCCTGGCGGGGCCGCTGGCGCCCGGCGAGCATACGGTGCGGCTCTCCCCGATCTATGCCGACTCGCCGTACGGCGAGTGCACCGCAAAAGTTACGGTTTCGGCCGGCGAGGTGTCGCGGTTGCCGCTTCACCTGCCGTGGAAGGAAGGCGGCGGCTGGTCGGGTTGGACCCACGTGACGGTGCCGGACGTGTATCCCGGCCTCGCTCTCAAACTCAATCATACGCCTGGGGCGCCGGCCGTTCTGGCAGGCGACGAGGACCTGCGGCTGGTGTGGTCGCGCGGCGGCGACCTGTGGTCCGCCGTCAGCACAGACGGCAAGGTTTTCTCGGAGCCGCGGAAACTGGACCTGCCGGTCTCAAGCGGCTGGATGGAGGGCAACCCGCGGCTCATGCGCGACGCTCGGGGGCGGTTTGTCCTGACGTTCGTGTCGGACCGCGATGCCCAGCACCGCACGCTGGCATACAGCGCGTGGTCGCGAGATTTCGTGCACTGGAGCGCCCCGGCGGCAATCTCGAACCGTTCCATTCGCGAACGCTGGGCCGTCATGGCCGACGATCGCGGCCGGACCCTGTGGGTCGAATCCCAAGATGGATTGTTGCGCATCTATGCCACCGGCGACGGCATCCGCTGGGAGGAACTCGCCGCCCTCAAGTCCGCGGAACCCAAGGGAAGCCTCTTGTCCCCCCACCTGTTTCAACGGCCCGACGGGCAGTACGAATTGCTGGCAACGAGCGGCAGGGTCTACTTGAGCGCCGATAAGCCCGACCCGAAAGACTGGCACGGCTGCGTGCGGTACCTGAGCGGCGACGCCAAGGTGTGGTCGCAGCCCCAACGTCTCTGGGATTCGCCGGAACTGCCGTACTCATGGGCCGGGGCCGCACGCGGCGATAAAGGCGCGGTTATCCTGGGTTTCGGCTCGGAGCGTGCCAGCGGGCTCACGAGCCTCTTCGCGGAACTGCCCGATGGCACGTGGAAGGCATCGGGCACGTTTCGCGGCTTGATACCCGGCGCCGGGGGGGCGATAGCATACCATCCGCGGTGGGGCTACGTCATTGCCTGGATCATGCCCGAGGAGGACGACGGGTTTAACCGGCATCCGGCCTACGGTCCGTTCGTTATGCGCAATCCCTCTCTCGATGCCGTGATGGCGGCTCCCGGGGTGCGCATCGAACCGAAAAAACAGCCGCCGCCTCGCACGGATATCAAGCGTTTGCTCCAAGTGAGTCACGGAGATGGGCCGGTCACGTATGAGGAACTCAAGGAACCCGTTCGCACTGAGGGACCGACTTTGCCCCCGCCCGCGCCGGCGACACGCATCGGCGAACTGGCCTACGTCCGGGCCGCTCCGCCCGACGACATAGACACCGAAAGCATCGAGGTGAAAGGAAGGGAGAACTTCAAGAAGCCTGCCGCCGACTCCGGGACGGTCAACCCGAACGCCCTCGTCGTGACCCTTCGACGCGCCCCGCTCGTGCTGGCCGTGGCCCTCGACAACGACAAGCCGGAGGCCCGGACCTTCAATCTTGCCCGCCTCGACTTCACCGGCAAGGGCGACTTCAAAAACGCGACCATCATTCCGCAGGAGCGCGCCGGGTTCGAATATCGCAAGAAAGAAGTCTTTTACAATTTCTCAAAAGACCGCGCCAATGTGAAGGTCGGCGAGCGGGTGTACTCGCTGGCCGTGTTCGTGTCTTACACCGACACCCCGAACGAGCGGACCCTTGAGGTCAAGATCGATGCCTCGGCTGAAGGGGTCTGTATGTTCGGATCCAAGGCGCACAAGATACGTTTCTGCGACGGGACGTCGAACCTGCGTATCGACGATGTCGCCACGCCGGTTTTCGAGGACGGCCGGTACAAGAAGAAGGAGGTCGGCGATTCGTTTTTCGTCGACCTCGGCAACGGGAAGTTCCGGAAGTTCGCGTACGGCCTGTACGGCCACCCGGTGGCCGTGGACGGCGCGGTCTGGAACGTCAAGATATCTCCCGACGGCTCGCAGGTGACCGCCGAGCCCTACCCGGGCCCGACCGGCATGGTGCATCTCGATCACCCGGCGTGGCGGGCGCTGATGGCCAGGCCGGGTATGATCATGGTGCTCTACGGCGATGCGGGCGCGATACCGCTGCCCGCGGGCCGTTTCGAATTGAATGACCTTGAGGAATGGCTCACCCCCGATGCCGGCGAACCCCGCGCGAACCTCTCGGTACACAGTTCGAGCGGCGGGGACTTCATCGACATCAAGCCCGGGGAGACCCTCGAACTGGCGGCCGGGTCGCCCGTCGTCGTCTGGGTCAAGGCCACGCAGGAGGGCGACACCGTGCGACTGGCGTTATGAACGACCGATGTGACGGGGCGGCGGTGGGTGGATGTAAGGTCGGCGCAGGACCAGTGGGCGCCGCCCGCGGTCGTCACCATTCGCGATGCCGCGGGCCGCAAGGTCGCCACCTGCAAATTGGAGGGGGGTGATTTCACCGAGGAATGGCGCGTCCCGGCCGGCATGAAGGGCACGTTTACCGCCACGGTGGCTTTCGACCCCTGCGGCTTCGCCGTTCAGCCGAAGCCGACGACCTTCGAGGTGAAATGACATGCGCCACACCCCTGGGCTTGCGTTCTGTGCACGGTTGCTCATTCTTCTTCTCCCCGGCGCGGTCTCGGCCGCCACGCCGGTGGCCGTCTTCAACTTCCAGATGAAGTCCGACACGCCGGACTGGAAGTGGCTGGAGAAAGGGCTGGCGGACCGCATCACGACCGACTTCGTCAGCGAAAGGGTGTGCGTCCCGAAAACTCCGTCCGCGGTCTGCATGGTGAGTGACGGGTGTCAGCGGGTGTTATCTGCGGCAACCAGATGACGGATTCTGGCGCGATGCCGTCCTTTCTGCCTGGAAGACCTCAATCGTAGCGGCGCAGAGCATGGCAGACAAGAGACGTAAGTGCTTGTAGAATAAGGCGGACGGAATTCTTGGGAGGAACAGCGGCTCTTTTACCTTGCACGCACCGCCGGCGGCTACAAGGTGTTCGTCAGCGGCGGCGGCGGCCCCTGGCGGCCGCAAGCAGCCAGCCGGCAGCCAGCAGGCACAGGGTGCCCGGCTCGGGGGCGTACCACGCCAGGGCGTACGGCTCGGCGACGGACGGGCCGAGGTCGTAGTTCTCGCCGGTCCACTTGACGCGGAGCAGGTAGTAGCCGTCGGCGGGCGCGCTGAAGCGGAGGTGCTCGACGTTGTTGTAGAGGCCGGCCGACTCCGCCACGAGGGCATCGGCCGGGTCGCCGCCGCCGGCCAGTTTCCAGACCTCCAGGTCGAGGTTGGCGAACTGGACCTCATCCGCCGCCAAGCCGCTGACGGCCCGGTCCACG
>JAPLMO010000467.1 GCA_026386995.1 Planctomycetota bacterium
GCGGCCCCCGTGCCCAGTTCCTTCCAGTAGACGCTCTTGGGAGTGATCCAGAACTCCGAATCGCCGTCGACCAGCGCCTCGACGACGATTTCTTTGAGGAACTTCGTCGGGCACAGTTTCTCGAGTTCGGCCGTCACCCGATCAAGGCCCATCTTGGCGGCGGCATGGCCGGCATCCTGAGCGGTGTGCACCTCCAGGTACCGCTCGTAATATGTCATGGCGCGTCCCAGCATGCGGGGCTTGGCGGGCACGGTGGCGCCATCGACGAGCGACGCGTACCATTTCGCCAGTTCCAGGCAGCCGTTTTCCGGCAGGTTCTCAACATTCATTCCGGCCACGAGGACGTATTTCTTCATCGCCTCGTCGCCGGCGGTATCGGTGTAAGAGGCGGCTTCCTGGGGGTTGTCGAGTTCGACCAGGTAAAGGCGCACCAAGTCCGCCGCAGCCACCTTGTCATCCGGCTTGGCCTGAAGGCGAGCCTTGGCTTGTTCGACCTGCGACAAGATAGGCTGGCGTGTCTCGGCGAAGCGCTGCGCCGCCTGGATTTGTTCTTTGTGATCGCCCTGGATGGCGGAATCGACGGAGGACGCCTGGCGATACAACCCAGCGGCCTCGGAGGACTTGCCGGCGGCCAGGCGTTGCTCGGCTACGAGCATCATCTGCTTGACGAGACGCTCGCCGGACTTCTTCTTCTCATCCGGGCCCTTGGCCAGGCTTCGATAGTCCAACTGACAGAGGGCCAGGGCATTCTCCCGCCATTCTCCCTTGCGCTGGGGAACCAGTTCGGCCAGCAGGCCGGCCGCCTCGATGGCCGCTTCATAGCCCGCCGGGTTCTTGGCGCCGAATTCGTACGTCTTCTCGTACATCACGGCCACCAGCGCGGGGTCCTCCTTGATCATTTTCGCGGTCTGTAAAAGTTTCACCGCAAACGCGGCATCGTCCTTCGTGAAGGGCGTGGCGGATACCTGGCGGGCCTCCTGGCCGAAGGCGCTCTCAAACGCCTTTTCGGGGTCCTCCGCGGCGAGGGATTCAACCGTGAGCAGCAACAGCGCCGTCGTTATGCCCAAAGTCACGTAACGCATGCTTCCCCTTTTCCGCAGAACGCGTGGTCGCCGCGGCGACCACCCTACATGCTACAGCACACCCTTCGTCGACGGCGCACCGGCGACGCGCGGGTCAATGGCAACCGCGGCCTTGAGGGCACGCGCAAGGGCCTTAAAGACCGCCTCGGCGATGTGGTGATCGTTTGAGCCGCAGACCGCGCGCACGTGCAGCGTCATCCGGGCGTTCGTTACGAGGGCCTGGAGGAACTCGCCCACGAGTTGCGTCTCGAAGTCGCCGATCCGCTCGCAGGGGAAGGTGACGTTGTAGACCAGGTACGGGCGGCCCGAAATGTCCAGGGCCACCTCCGCCAGGGCCTCGTCCATCGGCACGGCGACCGAGGCAAATCGCGTGATGCCCTCTTTTGAGCCGAGGGCCTTATCCAGCGCCTGGCCCAAGCAGATGCCGATGTCCTCCACCGTGTGATGCAGGTCTACGCCGGTGTCGCCGCTGGCCGCAACCTTCAGGTCCATGAGCGAGTGGCGCGCGAGAAGCGTCAGCATGTGATTGAGGAATCCGACGGGCGACTCCAGGTCGGCCTTGCCCGAGCCGTCGAGGGCAAGTTCCAGGCGGATGTCGGTCTCGCCGGTCTTGCGGCAGATCTGGGCGCGGCGCGGGTCTTTGCGAGGTTCGGCGCTCACGGGGCCACCTCCTTCTTCATAAGGCCCTGTGGCACGGCTGGCTTGTCCAGCCGTGGGAATGCCGGCCTGGGCTCGCCACGGCTGGGCAAGCCAGCCGTGCCACATTACAAGTCAAAGTTTGCCCAACTGTTCCAGGGCCGCCAGGAGGGCGTTGTTCTCCTCGGGCGTCCCGACGGTGATACGCAGTTTATCGGCCAACCGGGGCAGGTCCCACCAGCGAACCAGGATGCCGCGCGATTTGAGGCCCTCGTACCATGCCCGGCCGTCGCCGCCGGGAACGGCCGCCAGGATGAAGTTCGCCTCCGACGGCGTCACCGCGAAGCCGAGTTCGGCCAGGCGCGCCGAGAGCCGCGCGCGTTCGGAGCGGATCTTCTCGGCGTTGGCGATCATCCACGCCTGGTCCTGAAGGGCCTCCGCCGCCAGCGCGATCGAGACCGCGTCGACGTTGTACGAGTCCTTGACCTTCTCCAGCCCCTTGATGAGTTCCACGGGCCCGACGGCGTAGCCGAACCGCAGGCCCGCGAGGCTGTAGGATTTCGAGAGCGTCCGAAACACCAGCACGTTCGGCAGCGTCTTGGCCAGCCGCATGGCATGGTCGGAGGAGAAATCGACGTACGCCTCATCGACGACGACCACGCCGGAGAACCGCTCGGCGATGCGGCCGAGGGTCTCGACGGGCGTAAAGACGCCGGTCGGCGCATTCGGGTTGCACAGGATCATCAGGCGGGCCTTGGTGCGGGCGAGTTCGGCCACGGGCAGCGAGAAGTCGGCCTGCGTCGGAATCTCTATCGCCCTGGCGGCCTGGATTTCGGCCAGGACCGGGTAAAGCGAGTACGTGGGCGTGGGGTAGGCAACGGCCTCGCCCTCGCCGACGACGGCCCGGACGACGAGCGTCAAGAGTTCGTCGCTGCCATTTGCGCAAAGGACGTTTTCGCGCCGCACGTCGAACATGCCGGCCACGATGTCGCGAACCTTGTCGGCCATCGGGTCGGGGTAGCGGCGGAGGCGGTCGGCCGCCACGTCGCGCAGCGCCTGGACGACGCGCGGCGAGGGCGGGTACGGGTTCTCGTTGGTGTTGAGTTTGATGACGCGCCGGCCCTCGCCCGGCTGCTCGCCGGGGGTATAGCCCGCCATGGCGTCGATGTTTTTTCGAAGGTAACTCACAGCAAGCCCCGCCTATCTATTTCGGATACGCGTTCGCACAAGCACCTTGTAGCATCACAGCATCAAGGGTTCTTCCTCAAGACTTCAACTTCAATGACTCCTGAATCAACAGCAATCCGATTCTTCAGGTGCCAGAAATTCGATGAATACCCGATCCTGGCTTTGTTGTCCACGATCTCCACCAGCATCACTTTAACACTCCCGTGGTGATCGGGAATCGTCAGCACCTGTTTCCCCGAAAGAGTCAGTTTGCGATTGGGGCTCGGGTTCCCTGCCACTTCGAACAGCGCCACGCCCCCGTCCGCACCCGCAACCTCAATCGTCCGGAGGCGGTTGGCAATGAAGCCTGTGAACATGGGGTCGTTCAGTTTGAACTCCGCCTCAATCGCGGGGCACTCATGCCTTGGCGCCAGCGCAGAATGCATATAGGCGCCCAAGCAACCGCTGGCGATGACAGCCGCAACGACCAGCAGTCCCTTTCGCATCCCGTGCTTCCTCCGTTCACTTGCCCTTTACAAGTCGCGCCCGCACACTCTCTGCGTGGGCCGTCAGGCCCTCGGTCTCGGCCATACGGAAGATGTCCGGGGCATCGGCGGCCAACGATTTGCGGTCATACTCCGTGACGCTCATCGAGCGGAGGAAATCGTTGGCCGTCAGGCCGCTCGCCCAGCGTGCCGTGCCACCCGTAGGCAGCGTGTGGCTGGGCCCGGCGACATAGTCGCCGACGGCCACGGGCGTCCAGCGGCCCAGGAAGACGGCGCCGGCATTGCGGATTTTCCGCAGCACGGCCTCGGGCGACTTCGTCTGGATTTCCAGGTGCTCGGGCGCGAAGAGATTGACCTGCTCGATGGCCACCGCCATATCGGCCACGACGACCACGGCGGAATACTTTTCGAGGGCCGCCCGCGTGGCCGCGGCGCGCGAAAGGCCCGCGACCTGCTCCTCAACCTCGGCGACGACCGCATCGGCGAGTTTCGCGCTGGGCGTCAGCAGGATCGCCGACCCCGGATCGTGCTCGGCCTGGCTCAGCATATCGGCGGCTATGAGTCGCGCATCTGCCGACGCATCGGCCAGCACGATGACCTCGCTGGGACCGGCGAAACTATCGATACCGACCGTCCCGAAGACCATCTTCTTCGCCAGTTGCACGTACAGGTTGCCTGGACCGACGATCTTCTCGACCGGCCGCACGCTCTGTGTGCCGTAAGCGAAGGCCGCAATGGCCTGCACGCCGCCCATGCGGTAGACCTCTTTGACGCCTATCGCGCGGCAGACGGCGAGGACCCCCGGGTGCACGTCGCCGCCGGCCGTCGGCGGACAGGCTACGGCCACTTCCGGCACGCCCGCCACGAGGGCCGGCACGGCCGTCATCAGGACCGTTGAGGGGTAAAACGCCTTGCCGCCCGGCACGTACACGCCCACGCGGTCCATCGGCCGGCGAAGGAGCCGCATGCGGCGCCCGCCGCGCTTCAGGGCCTTGCCGTCGCCAAGCAGTATGTGCCGCTGAAACTTGCGGACCAAGTCGCGGATGCGCGTGATGGCGGCCAGGAGGTCGCGCGGCATGGACCTGTAGGCCGCCTCGATGGTCTTGCGGGGAACGCGGAGCGCCTCCGGCCGCACCTCGGCCCGGTCGAACCTAGCCGTCCACTCGCAGACGGCTGCGTCGCCGCGCGTGCGGACGTCCTGGAGTATGCGGCGGACGGCGGCCTCGGCCTCGCCGGCGGCGCCGGCGCCGGAGATCATCCCCTGCTCGGCCCCGAGGGCCGCGCGCAGGGCCTCCAGGGCCTTGCGGCCGGCGGCTTTCCGGGCGTCAATTCGACGAATCACAACGGCTCTCCGTTTCCGTGGTGTAGCCCGTCAACTTTGATTATGCGGGTGCCACGGCTGCAAACGGCGCAGCCGTGACACCCCTCACTTCAGGTGCGACAGAGCACTAGTTGCCTAGTGGCTATTGTAAGCGCAGCCGTCTGGTATTCAACCGGGTAGTGGCTCGGAGCGGTACTGTGTCAGCAGAAAGGTGGGTGCGAAGCACCCACCCTACATTTTATAGCCCGGCTGGGAACGCAGGACTTCCATCATCGCCACAAGGTTCTCGGGCGGCACGTCGGGCGGGACGGCGTGCGACGGCGAGAACACGTAGCCCCCGGCCCGGCCGGCCTCCACCAGTTTTGCAGCGGCCTCGCGCACCTCGCTTACCGTGCCGAACGGCAGGATCTTCTGGATGCTCATCCCGCCGTGGAACGCCAGCCGGTCGTGGAATTTCTTCTTGACGGCGAAGACGTCCATCACCTCGGGCTGGAAGGGGTTGAAGCAACTCAGGCCGATCTCGGCCAGTTCGTCGAGGATTTCCTCGACCTTGCCGCACGAATGCAGGCAGACGAACTTGCCCGCCTCTCGGACGGGGGCAAACATGCGGGCCAGGCGCGGCTTGAAGAAGTGCCGCCACCGGTCGATGCCCATGATGAGGCCCGTCTGCATGCCGTAATCGTCGCCGAAGTAGACGGCGTCGATCGGGAACGCGAGGGCCTTGCGAATCTGGATAAGATTGTGCTCGACGATCCGGTCGAGCAATTCCTCGACGAACTCCGGCCGCAGGATCATGTCGGTCAGCAGGTCCGTCATGCCGCGCATCGTCCATGCACGCTCGTAAAGCGAGAACCCGATGCAGAAGCGGCTGAAGAGGTCGGGCCGCACGGCCAGCCCCTCGGCGACGCCGGCGTAGTAACTGTCTTTCGAAACGTCGGGCCACACGAAGTCCGCGAGGTCCTTCGGATCGTGGATCGGCCAGTGCTCCGGGATGCCGATGTCCTTGTCGACCGTGCGGTCCCAGACGACGCCGTACGCGTCGCGGCAGTGCGTGTCGTTGATGTAATTCATCCGGCCGATGGGCGAGCCGAGGTCCAGGAAGTGGCTCTCGACAAACGCGTCGACGTTTTCTGTGTGGAGGTGCGCCTTCAAACGGCTGGCGCAATCGACCGTCAACTCCCACGCCCAAGGAACGTACGGGGGCGGGCGGAAGTTCAGGGCCTTGATGACGACCTCTCGTTTGGTGGGACCAGCCATGGGCGCCGCGGTACGACATTACCTTGCCCGTTCGACGATACCCCGCGGCTCACGCCGCGGGCTCGAACATCAGATGACGTCACCGGTCGAGAAATCGTAGACCCACGGCTCGGCCGCAGGTTGCCAATCGATGATCTCATCCGGCCGAAAGAAGAGAGAGATTTCGCGCTGGGCGGCGTCGGGGGCGTCGCTGCCGTGGATGAGGTTGAAGCGGTTCGACATGCCGAGGTCGCCGCGGATCGTACCCGGCTCGGCGGCCGGGCCGAACGTCGCACCCATCATCTTGCGGACGACCGCCACGGCGCCTTTGCCCTCCAGGACCACGAAGACGAGCGGTCCGCTTGTGACGAAGCGGATGAGCGGATCATAGAAGTCTTTGCCCTTGTGCGGGGCGTAATGCCGCTCGGCCAGGGCGCGGTCCATGCGGGCCATCTTCAGGGCGACGATCTTCAGGCCCTTGGCCTCAAAACGGGCCAGGATTTGGCCGACAAAGCCGCGCTGGACGGCGTCGGGCTTGAGCATGACAAGCGTGCGTTCCAAAGTTCCTCCTCGGTACAATGTGCCCCGCGGCTCCCGCCGCGGGCTCGAACGTCTACACGATGCCTTCAAACAGCGAGGTCGACAGATACCGCTCGCCGCAACTGGGAATGATAACGACGATGAGTTTCCCCTCCATGTCCTTGCGGGCGGCCACCTTCTGAGCGGCGGCCAGCGCCGCGCCGCTGGAGATGCCCACCAGCAGCCCCTCTTCCTTGGCCGCGCGCCGGGCCCAGTCGAGCGCTTCCGCGTCGGCAACCTGAATGACTTCGTCGACCAGCGACCGGTCGAGGATCGGCGGCACAAAGCCCGCACCGATGCCCTGGATGACGTGCGGCCCGGGCTGGCCGCCCGAAAGGACCGGGCTGCCGGCCGGCTCGACGGCAATCGCCCTGAACGATGCCTTGCGACGTTTGATGACGTCGGCGACGCCCGTAATGGTGCCGCCCGTGCCCACGCCTGCCACCAAAACGTCGGCCAGGCCGTCGGTGTCCCACCAGATTTCCTCGGCGGTGGTCCGCCGGTGAATCTCGACGTTGGCGGGGTTTTCAAACTGGTTGGGCATATACGCGTCGGGAGTTTCCTTGACGATGGCCTTGGCCCGGGCGATGGCGCCGCGCATGCCCTCGGCGGCGGGGGTCAGGACGAGTCCCGACCCCAGGGCCTTCAGGAGTTTCCGCCGTTCCACGCTCATGTTCTCGGGCATCGTCAGGACGCACCGCAGACCCTTGACGGCACAGACGAACGCCAGGGCGATGCCCGTGTTACCGCTCGTCGGCTCGACGATCATGGTCTTGGGTCCGATGCGGCCCTCGCGCTGGGCGGCCGAGATCATCGCAATCCCGATGCGGTCCTTGACGCTCGAAAGCGGGTTGAAGAACTCCAACTTCGCGTACACGTTGGCCTTCGACAGGATCATGCGGTGAATGCGGACCAGTTGGGTGAGGCCGATCGTCCAGGCTGCGTCCTCGAAGAGTTTCGCCACGGCTGGATCCTCCGCTTTAGTGAGGTATCGGATAAGGGCCAGTCTAAAGGGCTGCCCATCTGAAGTCAAGCAACCGGCCCTTTCGTGCCGATATAAGAAGTGGGAACCCGCCGCACTCGTGCGGCAGGGCAGGCCCTCAGACTCTCAAAGGAGGCCAAGGACCATGAATGCGCTTCAGAGCCTGGCCCGGCGCATCGTAGGAAACCGCCGACGCCACAAACGCAACCCGCTCGTCTATAAGACGACCCTCCTGGACGAACTCAACCAGCCGCTCTTCCAGGGCAAGTCCCTTGACGTCTCCCGTAGCGGCGTCCGGCTGACCGGCCTGCCCGTCGGCGCCGGCCCCACCGTGAACGCGCTGGTCAGGGTCGACTTCCTGGTTATTCCTAAGGAAGCATCGAGGCGGGCCTTCAAGGCGTCTGTGGGCGGCTACATCTGCCGCGTTGAGGACAAAAATGACGACCTGATCGTCGCCGTGAAGTTCAACAAGTTCCTGCCCGCGTAGGCAGCCCCAAAACCGGACCGACCATAGGGCGGAGGGCGCGGAAGAGCCGCGGCCCCGCCCTTCTCGCATTTCCGGACCCCGCTTGAATTCTCGAATTGCAGCGACCGGACTTGCGCGCCGTAGCGCTGGGCCTTGTGCCCCGCGCAGCACCGCGCGGGGGATAAACCCCCGCGCTACAATCTCGTCCGCTGTCTTCTTGCTACGCCCCACCGGCGTTCGTACAATATCTGTTGAGAAACCTGGAGTTAAGACGCCATGTGGGACTACACTGAGAAGGTCAAAGAGCACTTCCTGAACCCGCGCAACGCCGGGGAGATTGCCGGGCCCGACCTCGATGCCACCGTCGGCAACATCACCTGCGGCGACGCGCTGCGCCTGATGGTCAAACTGGACAAGGCCGGCCGCATCGTCGACGCCAAGTTCCAGACCTTCGGCTGCGCCAGCGCCATCGCCTCCAGCGACGCCCTCATCGAGATCATCAAGGGCAAGACACTCGACGAGGCCGCACGCATCACCAACGACGACATCGCCCGGTACCTGGGCGGCCTGCCCGAGGCCAAGATGCACTGCTCCGTCATGGGCATGGAGGCCCTCCAGAAGGCCATCGCCCAGTACCGCAAACAGCCGTTCGCCCTGGAAGACGAGGGCAAGATCGTCTGCCGCTGCTTCGGCGTCACCGACAAACTCATCGAGAAGGTCGTCCGCGAGCACAACCTCCACACCGTCGAGGAAGTGACGCACTTTACCAAGGCCGGCGGGGGTTGCGGCGGATGCCACCGCGAGATCGAAGAGATCATCGCCCGCGTCCACGGCACGGCCCCAGTCGCCGAGGCCAAGCGGGCGCCAGCCATGACCAACCTCCAGCGTATCAACCGCATCCAGGAGGTGCTCACGACCGAGGTCAAGCCTCTCCTCCAGGCCGATGGCGGCGACGTCGAACTCGTGGACGTTGACGGCAAGCGCGTCCTCGTCGCCTTCCGCGGGCACTGCGCCTGGTGCCCCGTCAGCGACGTCACCCTCAAGGGCGCCGTCCAGGCCAAACTCCGGGAACTCGTGGACCCCGAGATCGTCGTTGAAGACGTCGGCGAACATTTAAACAAAACATGAGTCCGCACGTTTAGCCGTCGCCGGCACGGCGACGCGAACCGTCAAACGCGCCGCGAACACAAGGCCGGCCTTTCGAAAGACGACAAAATGCCCAAGG
This sequence comes from Planctomycetota bacterium, assembly GCA_026386995.1. Next base: position 9,201 of record JAPLMO010000467.1, read on the forward strand.
TCATTTATCTCGACAACAACGCCACAACCGCCGTCGCCCCCGAGGTCCGCGAGGCCATGGAGCCGTTCCTGGGCGGCCTGTACGGGAACCCCTCCAGCATCCACACCTTCGGCGGACAGGTGGCCAAGCACGTCGACCGCGCCCGCGAGCAACTCGCGCACCTGCTGGGCGCCGACCCCGGCGAACTCATCTTCACCTCGTGCGGCACGGAGAGCGACAACGCCGCCATCCGCAGCGCCCTGGCCACGCACCCCGAACGCCGCCACATCATCACGACGCGCGTCGAACATCCTGCGGTCGGGAACCTTGTGCATGCCCTGGCCCAGCCCGGCCCCGGCCGCACGCACTACCACGTCACGGAACTCGGCGTCGACGCCCAGGGCATACTCAACCTGGCCGACCTGGAACGGGCCATCGATGACGACACGGCGATCGTCTCTGTCATGTGGGCCAACAACGAGACGGGCGTCGTCTTTCCGATCCAGGAGATCGGCGCCCTGTGCCGCCGGCGCGGCGTCCTCTTCCACACCGACGCCGTGCAGGCCGTCGGCAAGATCCCGATCGACCTGGCGAAACTGCCCATCGACATGCTGAGCCTCTCGGGCCACAAGTTGCACGCCCCCAAGGGCATCGGGGCGCTGTACGTGCGTCGCGGCACGCGGTTCTCGCCCTTCATCATCGGCGGCCACCAGGAGAACAACCGCCGCGGAGGGACCGAGTCCGTGCCCCTGGTCGTCGGCCTCGGCAAGGCCGCAGAACTGGCCGAGAAGAACATGCCCCTGGAGCAGACCCAGGTCCGCGCCCTGCGCGACCGCATCGAGAAAGGGCTGCTGGCGACCGCACCCGCCGCCATGATCAACGGCCACCCCGTCCATCGCCTGCCCAACACGACCAACATCAGTTTCGAGTACGTCGAGGGCGAGGCCATCCTGCTGATGCTCGACCAGCACGGCGTCTGCGCCTCCAGCGGCTCGGCCTGCACGAGCGGCAGCCTCGAGCCCAGCCACGTGCTGCGGGCGATGGGCGTGCCGTTTACGGCGGCCCACGGGTCGATCCGCTTCAGCCTGAGCGTCTACAACACCCGGGAGGAGATCGACACCGTGCTGGAAGTGCTGCCGCCGATAATCCGCCGCCTGCGCGAGATCTCGCCCTTCGGCCGCGAAAAACTTTCTACCGCCAAGTAAAGGAGTGGACCATGTCGCAGATGTTTTTCAACGAAATCGAGGCCGCCAGGATCGCCCAGAACATGGAGAAGAACGGCCTGGCCTTCTACCAGCGCGCCGCCGCCAAGACCGCCGACGCCAGAGTCCGCGACATCTTCAAGAACCTGATCGAGGACGAGAAGAACCACCTCGCCACGTTCGAGCGACTCGAGGCGACCCTCGAGGCCCGCCGCACCGCAGGCCACGAGTTCGAGGACGACGCCGAACTCGGCGCCTACATCGACCGCCTCCTCCAGACTCAGGTCTTCTGCGAGAAGTGCGCGGCCCCCGGCATGCTCGACAAGGCCCACGACGACTGCTCGGCCCTGGCCGTCAGCCTCCAGGCCGAACGCGACGCCATCGTCTTCTACCAGGAGATGCTCGACTTCGTCGATTCTAAGGAGGCCAAGGAAGCCTTCGAGTGGATCCTAAAGGAAGAGCGGCAGCACCTGGTGACCATCGGCGAGCGCGGCACGGCGTGCGGCTTTAATATCTGAGTCGCCCCGTTCCTCTGCCGATAACGCAGGGTACTGTCCGGATTCTTTCGCACTTTCCCATTTTTGGAACCCCCGTCCCCGGCACTTGCTGTCGCGCAGCAACTGATTACTGCCGTTCTCGCGGCGTCACATGGCGCTACTGCCTGGCCCTTTTGGTTTCAACTCAAACCACCTGAGCGTAACTCCTCTTTCAAGAGGAGTGGAAACCCGCAATGTTTGAGTGCCCTTGCTCAGTTTTATATCCACTGGCGCCGTCGTTTCCCACAATCCGTACGAGTTGAGGATATTGACAGTTGCAATCTTATTTGTGCCGGAGACGATGTCCAAAACCTGTTCGCGGTTCACCACCGCAACTCTCATTGTCAATCCATATATTCCTGTCGCGGGAACAGCGATGGCGTAGTCCACCCAGGCGCTTTTCATGCTCGGCTGGAAATGCACCTGTTTGCCGCCGTCGAAACAGTCGTGAACCAAGACACCCGCCGTCTGGCCTCCATAGGAAACCTCGCCGCCCATCTTGGCAAAAAATTCCGCCTCAACGTGTATGACGCCGGGCACCACCCTGAAAGGCGGCTCCGGCCTGGTTGTTGATGTTGATGCCTGCTTCGCCTTCAGTAGCCTGGATGTTGATGCCGGCCCGGCGCCTGGATCTGAGTTTGCCTCTTCCGCCTTTTCTGACGCCGCCAGCTCTGCCGGTGTTGCCCTCGTTGACTGCTCAAGGGCGCGGGCTACTACGCCCATAACCGCAGCAGCCTGTTCTTTTGAAGCGAGTGTTGATGCAAGCCATCGCAGATGTTCAACCTGCGAGAATACCGTCACGCGCGACCGCGCCTGGGCCCCCGCAAGAAAATCAGGGCCCGACATCCCCTCGATCCTCGACACCTGCCATCCGCGACCATAGCCAACGCGCCAACCATCGATCGACTTATAGGCAACACAGGCATGCGCAGGCTGCCCAACCCCTATGGCCGGGATGCCGAACGCCTGACATATAAACACGGACCACGATGATCTGGGACCACATTTTCCGCCGCCTTCCAGCACGGATTTGAAACCGTTTGTATAGGGCCAGGGCGAGTTTCTGCGCCACACCTGGCTTGTCGACCCAACAACTCCCTCGTTGACTCTCAAATCCGGCCGCCAGGCATTGATCGCTTCCCTTGCCCATGTCAGATCACTCTCGGACGCGCACGACGATACAACCTTTTGATACTCCCAAACGGTAAGATTGTCGAAACTGGGGAACAGTTCCTTGTTCTTGTGCGCCGACTTGAAGTAATTGTACCGAACGACAGGATCGCTGGGATTTTCCTGCATGCCGGCGCCTCTGTTGCCGGTGCCTGGAGGGGCAAGGGCGGTGGCGATGGCGAGCCTCAGATATATGCCTTGCCTTGACTCTAAATCAGCGGCGAAGATCCTTTTCCAAATATCCAGCGATCCGGCGGGAATCGTGTAGTTGTTACTCTCCCTGGCCGCTATTCCCGTGGGTGTTGCACCTTCCAGATACATATCCATCGCTTGCGGATTCTTCAGAAGCCAGGTCAGGAATACCTTATTGGCCGGATCGGCTTTCGCAAACTTTCCTATGTTGTCAAGGCCGACCTTCGACATCAGTTGTCGCTGATCCAGCGTGTTCAGGAAGATGGGGTCCTTCAGGAGGGCTTTCAGGCCCGCCTCTGATATGCGATTTGCGGCAGCAGGCACTTTCTTACTCAGCCACGTGGAGATCCTGGCATGGTATACGCTGAAATCGCCGGTTCTGATGGCTCCGTCCAGATCATAAAAGGCCGTGGCTGCCAATACATGGTCGTTCATGGGCAGCAACAATAACATGCCGCAAACGACGAGTAATCGGGCCGCCTGTGTCTTCAGTGTGTTCATACTGTTCCCGATGCCACCATCTCCCGCCAACCCCCCATGCCTAAACCGACACTTACGGCCGGAGTACCCCAAAATCAGTGCCCGCAGCCCCCGGCCACACCTGGTTATACTGGTGAGCCGGGCCGTCTGTTGTCGGAATTTCCGCGGCCCCCCAACCGCCGCTGGAGATGATCTGTTCCGTATCATGCTACGAGAGAACTTTGCGCGGTGGGGCTGTCGCCCAGGCGACTCTTCGACCTCACAAGCCGTGCCCATGCGTGCCGGCGGCTGACCGGCCCGTTGTTTCTCAAGCCGCACTTCGCAATCCGCAATCAAAAATACGGAGCCGGGTCGGCTTCTGCCGGCCCGGCTCCCTGCCCGACTGCCAACGTCCTGCGACTTTGACCTCCCCGTTTGGGGCTATAGCCGCGCGGCTACAGCCCTAGATCCTCCATGAGACGTCGGATCGTCCCGTCGATCCGTTCAGGCGTCTCAAGTTTTTCCTCGGCGATGAGTTCACGCATTTTCTGGACCTTCTCGAAGCGGATGTCCGGCATGCGGCTGACCTTCTCCAGCAGCCGCAGGGTCTCGGCCATATCGGGCGGCTCCGCCATCGGCGGCGGCTCGGTGTGACCCAGGCCCGCTTCGACTCCAACGTCGTGCTTGATCAACTCCGGATCCTCGCGCGTCATCGTTTGCTCCCGCTCTTCTTGCCGCCGGCCCGGCTAGGCCGCTCGGCACTCCCCGGTTACCTGAGGCGTGGGTCAGTCAGGTGCTTCCGGGTTATGTCCCCTTGGTTTAACTTCCCCTCGGCTGCGAGCCGCGTTGTAACTTTACTCGTTTTCGTAAGTCGTATCGGCGTATTGAAGGGTCGGCTTGAATTGCGGATGACGGAGCCGATTACGACGTAACCCATTATATGACAAGGGGTTGCGTGCGGCCGAGTGGGGGGCCTCGTTTTTTTTCTTCAAAATCTTTCCACAGGGGAAACGCGGTTTTCGTACCCTGTGTTTTCCAAGTTGCCTAGTTTAACATTTGCCTATTCTTAAAGCCCGAATTGTGCGGTGGCAGAAAGTCGGAGATGCGGCTCTGCGCAAAGAATCGGGGCGAGGCAAAGCCCCGCCCCGATGCATTCTTCAAGATGTGAGGCTGCTATTTCGCCCGCCGCCGGGCCGCCAAGGTTGCAAGGCCCAGGCCGAGGAGCGCGAGGGTCGCCGGCTCGGGGACGACCCCAGCCGCTGACCCGTCGGTCAGGCTGTCCGTAGAAGCCATCAATGCCTTCGTCATCTTGGGGTTGATGATGCTGTCGATCCAGGAGTTCAGTTTCGAGACGCGCATGAACCCTCCGATATCGCCGTAGTCGGAGTTGACCTTGCCGTCCCACGCGGCTGCAAACGAGGTCACGCCGGCCAGCAGGGGGCCGGACCCAAAGTCGATGAAGAGGCCGCCGCCCGAGTCGCCGGGGGCGATCATGCCTTCAAGGTTGAGGGGTGTCGCGGAGCCGTACACGTTGTCCCGTTTGTTCGTCGGGTTGTCGAAGTCCATCGCCAGTATCCGGCTGTTCGATGAGTAGAGGGAATCGACTGTGTTCTGCGCACCGCGTTTCTGGCCGTCGAACGTCGTTGAGCCGGTCTTGCCCGTCCCGGTCATGCCGTAGCCGACGATCGTTGCGACCTTGCCGAGTTCGCTGGAACCGGTATACCGCGTCGCCGGGGCGATGCCCTTCACGGGGGTGGCCAGTTGCGCGAGGCCGATGTCGTACCCTAGGGTGACGTTGCCGTTCCATAGCGGATGGTAGATCCACGTCGAGGCTTTGTACGTGCTGCCGCCGATGGTGAAGTTCATGGCCGTCGCGCCGCTGACCATGTGTCCGGCCGTCAGGACCCAGTTCTGGGCGATCAGGGTCCCCGACCCGATGTAGTTGGCAGAGGAGGTCGCCTCGTCGATGCGGCCGACGCTGCCGTAGATCGCCTGGGACCCCAGGGCGAGGTACTGCGATTGCGACCGGTCGTCGCGAATCGTGATGGCCGAGGCCGTGGACGCCAAGCCGAGGACAAGCAACACGGCAACCATCGCCAGAAGAGTCGGGCGCACGTACATAACGAGCCTCCTACCATGCACTGGCTACCTGTGAAACGGCGTTTTCTGCTCTCTTAGAGGTAATACTACACCAGAACCGGGTGGAATGCAAATAATACTGGCGGAATAGGTTGCCCCCGGTTCCGGGCGTCCGTCCCTGCTGTGGGGCAGGGCATGCCTCGCTCGGCCCCCAAACACCAAGAAAAATCTGGCACCGCAAGACGCCGCGCGAGGGGTGTCAACGAGGGGTATCAAGGCCCATTAGAAATGTCCGGGGTCCTGACCCAGTAGAAATGTCCGGTCTTGGCGTTTCTGTTTGAAGGATTTTCTCCAGGGATGCTCCGGGCCTGGACGGTAGGGTTCGTGGTCGGTAGGATGAGGCGAGCCATCGGGAGGATAGGGCTCCGCAGGAGTGCGACCCGAGCGTCCTTTGGCTGGACGTACGGCAGAGGGCCGTGTCGCTGAGGCGGCGCGGCCTTCCTTTTTCCGCCCATCTGCCGGGGTCCCGGAAAGCGATAAACTCCGGGGGTCCGGGGGCGGCGCCCCCGTGGAGCGTGCGGCAACCTTGAACTTCAGGTAGACCTCCTTAAACCGCAGGCGTAAGGTGCCGTTGGACCGCCGTTCGATGATCACGCGGCCCCCGCGCAGACCGGGC
>JAPLMO010000309.1 GCA_026386995.1 Planctomycetota bacterium
GGCATCCTCCTGATGGACGGGCAGGGGGCCACGCAGGTGCTCCTTGCGAAGACCGGCGACATGGATCTGCACGAGCCGCGGCCGCTCGTGTCGCATCCGCGGGAGCGCATCGTTCCGCCGCGCGTCGAACTGGCGCAGCCGACGGGCCGGCTCGTGCTCGCCGACGTCACGTTCGGCCGCAACATGCCGGGCGTGAAGGCCGGCGAAATCAAGAAACTCCTGGTCCTTGAGACCCTGCCGCAGCCGGTCCACTTCTCGGGCGGCATGGAGCCGATCAGCCTTGGCGGCACGTTTATCCTCGAGCGCATCCTTGGCACGATTCCCGTGGAGCCCGACGGCTCGGCGTACTTCGAGGTGCCGGCGCTGCGCAGCGTGTTTTTTGTCGCGATGGACGCCAACGACAACGCCATCAAGCGGATGCAAAGTTTCTGCACCGTCCAGCCGGGCGAGACGACCGGCTGCCTGGGCTGCCACGAGCAGCGCACCAGCGCCGGCGGGCCGCCGCGAGGCAACCTGATGGCCCTCGCGCGGGCGCCCAGCAAGATCGAGCCCGTCAAGGATGTCCCGGACGTGTTCGACTTCCCGCGCGACATCCAGCCGATCCTCGACAAGCACTGCCTGAAGTGTCACGACTGCGACAAGCGCGACGGCGGCGTGATCCTCTCGGGCGACCGCGGGCCGATGTACTCGCACAGTCACTTCACGGTCCTTTCGCGGGGCCTCGTGGCTGACGGCCGCAACAAGTCCGAGAGCAACTATCCGCCGCGCGCCCTCGGCGCTGCGGCCAGCCGCCTGATGAAGTATCTCGACCCGGGCCACTACGACGTGAAACTCTCAGGTTCCGAGCGCAAACTCGTCCGCTTCTGGATCGAGTCCGGAGCGGTCTACCCCGGCACGTACGCGGCGCCGGGCTCCGGAATGGTGGGCTGGTATGTCGAGAACACGCTCGTGCGGACCGACGCCGACTGGCCCAGCGTGCCGACGGCCCGCGAGGCGATTCGCCGCCGGTGCGGTTCGTGCCACCAGGGGGATGACCCGGTGCCGTGGTCGCCCTCGGTGGATGTGGGGCCGTCGGTGATCGTCGGCAAGAAGACGAAAATCAAGGCGTGGTTGTCGCGGCACATGGCGTTCAACCTGACGCGGCCGGAGAAGTCGCTCCTTTTGCTCGGCCCCCTGGCGAAGGCCGCCGGCGGGTACGGCACGTGCGAGGCCCAAAGCCAGCAGGCCGTGTTCGCCGGCACAAACGACCCCGATTATCAGAAGGTTCTCGCCGTTGTGGTCGACGCCAAGAAGTGGCTCGACACTTACAAGCGGTTCGACATGCCGGGGTTCCGGCCCAACGACCCGTATATCCGCGAGATGAAACGGTACGGTATCCTTCCGGTGACGCTCGGGGCCGGCGATCCGATCGATCCTTACGCCACCGATCGGGCCTACTGGCAGTCGCTCTGGTACCAGCCGACGCAGTAGAGCCGGAACGCGCGCCGCCCGGCGTCTCGATGGTATTTGCGCGGTTCCACAGACCCCTGGAACGCAGGCCGACATGCCCAGATTCGCGATCCTCCCGGCGTTGCTCCTCGCGTGCCTGTGTGCCCCGGCCGCGGCCGCCGCGCCGGACCCGGCCATCGAGAAAGACTGGGCCGCGCAGGACGGCCTCTACGCGGGCGGCGTTCTCAAGCCGGCCGCTGTCCGCAAGGTGCTTGAGGAGGCCGGCGCGGCCGGCGCCGCCGACAGCGGAGGCGCGGCTGCCCTTGAGGCCCGCTTCGACGCCCTCTCTCGCCAGTCCGCTCCGTTGGCCGATCCGCGGTGGTTCGACCTCTACCGCCAGGCGTGCGAAGCCCGCCGGGCTGTGCGCCTGCGCCCGCACCTCGACCGCATACGGAAGGTCGTCTTTACGAAGCACTACGACCTGGGCGGCTCGCACTACGCCTACACCGAGGGGCAGTCCGATGCGCAAAATGAGCGGCACTTCGTGCCCGGCGCAGCCCTCTGCCTCCTGGAGATGGACGGCCTGTACGGCAAGGTCCGCACGCTGGTCGATGCTCCCGGCGGCGTAATCCGCGACCCGGACGTCTCGTACGATGCCGCGCGCATACTCTTTGCGTGGAAGAAGTCGGACCGCGAGGACGACTACCATCTCTACGAACTGACTGCGGCCGACGGCAAGGTGCGGCAACTGACCTCCGGCCTCGGATACGCCGACTACGAGGGGGCGTACCTGCCCACCGGCGATATCATCTTCAGTTCCACGCGGTGCGTCCAGTCTGTGGACTGCTGGTGGACCGAGGTCTCGAACATGTACACCTGCGACCGCGACGGCAGGTGCATCCGTCGCCTCGGCTACGACCAGGTCCACACGAACTACCCCACCGTGACGCCCGACGGCCGCGTCCTCTACACGCGGTGGGAGTACAACGACCGCGGCCAGATCTTCGTGCAGAGCCTGTGGCAGATGTTCCCGGACGGGACCGGCCAGACCGCCTTCTACGGCAACAACTCGTGGTTCCCGACGGCGGCCCTGCACGCCCGCGCCATCCCCGGCACGGAGAAGGTCGTCTGCATCTTCTCGGGCCATCACACCCGCCAGAACGGGCAACTGGGCGTCCTCGACCCGACCCGTGGGCGGGAGGAAAACAGCGGCGCCCAACTCATCGCCCCGGTTCGCAAGACCGACGCCGTCCACGTCGACGCGTACGGCCAGACCGGCGACCAGTTCCAGTACCCGTATCCGCTGAGCGAAACGGAGTTCCTGGTCACCTTCAGGCCTGAGGCCGCCGAGGCCGGGCAGAAAAATTTCGCGATCTACTTCATGACGGCCGACGGCCGGCGCGAACTCCTCGCACGGGACGACCGCATCTCGTGCAGCCAGCCGGTGCCCCTTGCCGCGCGCCCGGCGCCGCACGAGCGCACCAGCCCGGTGGATTACCGCAAGGCGACCGGCACCGTCGTGTTGCAGGACGTCTACGCCGGGCCGGGCCTGGAGGGCGTGCCGCGCGGGAGCGTCAAGACCCTGCGCGTCGTGTCGCTGGAGTTTCGCGCGGCGGCGATCGGGAGCAACTTCAACAGCGGTCCGGCCGGCGCTGCGTTGGCCAGCACGCCCGTCTCTATCGGCAACGGCGCCTGGGACCCGAAGATCGTCCTGGGCGAGGCGACCGTTTACGACGACGGCTCGGCGTGCTTCACGGTCCCGGCCCGCACGCCGATCTATTTCCAGGCGATGGATGCCAAGGGCCGCGTGATCCAGACGATGCGCAGTTGGGCCACCCTTATGCCGGGCGAGACGCAGTCGTGCGTCGGTTGCCACGAGGACAAGAACTCCTCGCCGCCGGTGACCCGCGCGACGCAGGCCCTCAAGGCCGGCCCTCAGGCGCTGAAGCCGTGGTACGGGCCGCCGCGCGGCTTCTCGTTTCCGCGCGAGATACAGCCGATCCTGGACCGCCACTGCATCCGCTGCCACAACCTGCCGCCCGAGGATCCCGCGCGGGCGGGGGCGCCGGTGGTGTCGGCCGCGAAATCGCCGCCCGCCTCGGCTGCTGCGCCCGCCGGGGCCGTCAAGCCCGCCTTCAGCCTCCTGGGGAAGGAAGTCCTGGACGAAGAGGCCAAGCGCAAGTGGAGCGAAGCCTATCTGGCACTGACGGGGTGCAAGCGGCGCGACCGGGAGAAGGAGCCGTTTACGGGCCAGTCGAGCGAGGTGGTCAACTGGATAGGCGTCCAGTCGGTTCCGACGAGGCTGCCGCCGTACTTCGCCGGCGCCGCCAAGAGCCGCCTCATGACGATGCTGGAGGGAGGCCACTACGGTGCGAAACTTTCGCGCGAGGAAACGGACAAGTTCGCCTGCTGGATCGACCTCCTGGTGCCGTACTGCGGCGACTACGTCGAGGCCAACGCCTGGTCGCCCAAGGAGGCCGAGCGGTACGAGCACTTCGCGGCCAAGCGGAAGCGCTCCGAAGCGGAGGAGGCGCAGAACGTGGCCGAGTTCCTTCGCACCCGCACTCCATCGCCGTAAGGCGCTACAGTTCGCTCTCCGGCAGGTGCTCGCGCGGCGTCTTGGGATGGCGGACATCGCGGCCCTGGGTCATGTAGATCACGTCCTCTGCGATGTTGACGGCGTGGTCGCTGATGCGTTCCATGTGGCGCGAGATCAGGATCAGCGCGAGGCCCCTCTCGATTGCCTGCGGGTCGGAAATCATGTAGGCCAAGAGTTCCCGCAGCACCTGGTCCTTCAGGGCGTCGACGCGATCGTCGGCCATGATGACCGACTGCGCGACTAGCGCATCGCCGGCAATGAAGGCGTCCAGGCTGTCGCGGACCATCTTGCGAGCCAGGTCGGCCATGTGCGGGATGTCGATCAGCGGCTTCAGCGGCGGCTGGGCCAGCAACGTGCGGACGTTCTGCGTGATGTTGACCACCAGGTCGCCGATGCGTTCCAGTTCGCCGTTGATCTTGGTGGCGGCCACGATGAATCGCAGGTCCCTGGCAACGGGCTGCCGGGTCGCCAGGAGTGTCAGGGCGGCCTCGTCGATCTCGATCTCCAGGCGATTGACTTCCTGCTCGTATTCGGGGATCTTGGCCGCCGGACCCTCGTCGCGCTGGACGAGCACGGCGATGGCCTTGTCGATCATGGTCTCCGCGAGCGCGGCCATGTGGACGAGTCTCTTCTTCAGGTCGTCCAATTCCTTGTCGAACTGCCGCTGCTTTTCCACGTGGGCCTCCTTGAGGCGTAAGCACGTCCGGCGCTCCGCCCGCCCCTGTTATTTTATCCATATCGACCGGTAACGTAATCTTCCGTCCGTTTATCGGAGGGGTTCTTGAAAATTCCGACCGTCGGGCCAAACTCCACGAGTTCCCCGAGGAGCATGAAGCCGGTCTCGCGCGACACGCGGGCGGCCTGCTGCATGTTGTGCGTGACGATGATGATGGTGTACCGCTCCGAGAGCGCACGCATCAGTTCCTCGATGTGCTCGGTGGCGATCGGGTCGAGGGCCGAGCAGGGCTCGTCCATGAGGAGCACCTCGGGCTCGACGGCCACGAGGCGCGAGATGCACAGGCGCTGCTGCTGTTCGGCCGAGAGGTCCAGGGCGGGGGTGTGGAGTTTGTCCTTCAGGGTGTCCCAAAGCGCCGTGGCCCGCAGCGCCGCATCGACGGCAGCCTCCAGGGCTACCCCCTTCTTGATGCCGTGGATCCGCGGGCCGTACGCCACGTTGTCGAACACCGACAGCGGGAACGGGTTCGGGCGCTGGAAGACCATGCCGACGCGCTTCCGGAGGTCAGTCAGGCCCATGCCGGGGCCGCGGATGTCCTGGCCGTCCAGGAGGATGCGGCCCTCGACGCGGACGCCCGCAATCAGTTCGTTCATGCGGTTAAAGCACCTCAGGAGCGTCGACTTGCCGCAACCCGACGGGCCGATGATGGCCGTAATCATGCGCGGCTTGATGGAGATGCTGACGCCCTTGAGGGCGTGGAAGGCCCCGTAGCAGAGGTCTAGTTTCTCGGTTTGGATCTTATATTCCATATTGCCGTTCATGTAGGGTGGGTGCTATGCACCCACCATTTTTAACGTTGTAGTTCATGTAGGGTGGGTGCTATGCACCCACCATTTTCACTTTGCGCGGCGGGTACGGAGACCCGCCGCGCAAAGTCACTATTAACGTTGTAGTACTAGCCAAAGTGCCCCGTAATGTAGTCGCTCGTGCGCTGGTGCTTGGGGTTCGTGAACAACGGCCCCGTCGGGCCGCACTCCACCAGTTCGCCCATCAGGAAGAACGCCGTGCGGTCGGAGGCCCGCGCGGCCTGCTTGGTGTTGTTCGTGACGAGCACGATGGAGTACTTCGAGCGAAGTTGGGCCAGGGCGTCTTCGATCTTGGCGGTCGAGATCGGGTCGAGGCCCGAGCAGGGCTCGTCCAGCAGCAGCACCTCCGGCTCAAGCGCAAGCACCCGCGCAAGGCACATCCGCTGCTGTTGGCCGCCCGAGAGGTTTGCCGCAGGCTCGCCCAGGCGGTCCTTGACCTCGTCCCAGAGGAACGCGCTTCGGAGGCTCGACTCGACGACCTCGTCAAGGCGGCCGCGGGAGCGGATGCCCGACAGCCGCGGCCCGTACGTCAGGTTCTCGTAGATGCTCCACGGCAACGGCACCGGCACGGCGTAGACCATACCGATGCGGCGCCGCAGGGCGGCCACGTCCACCTCGCCGCCGAAAATATCCTGGCCGTCGAGGAGGATGCGGCCGGTCTTCGTGAAGTTAGCGCTCAGGTCGTTCAGGCGGTTGAGGCTCCGAAGGAACGTCGTCTTGCCGCTCGATGCCGGGCCGATGATCGCCAGCCGCTCGCGCTCGCAGATTTCAAGGTTGATGTTCCTGAGGACAGGCTCACTGTCGAAGAATGCGCTGAAGTCCTCGACCACGATCTTTGCGCCGCCGGGCGGGCACGCGGGGGCGGGCCGCTGCGCGAGCATCTCGGCCATCAGCCGCGCGTCTTCCCTTGCGACCGCGTGATTCTGCGGTTCGATCATGGTCATCGCACCTTGGCCACAAAGCGGCGCATCAGCCAGTAGGCCGCCAGGTTGATGAGGAGGATCGCGAGGATGAGGATCGTGGCGGTCGCGTAAGCGTTGGTCATCGAAAGCCCCTCGCGCGAGAGGACGTAAAAGTGCAGCGCCAGTGTCCGCGAAGAGTCGAACGCCGTGTGCGGCATGCCAAGCGCCGAGCCCGCCGTCAGCATCACCGCGGCCGTCTCGCTGATACTGCGCCCGATCGACAGGACGATGCCCGTGCCGATGCCGGGCATCGCCGACCGCAGGACCACCTGCGTGACCATCTGCCAGCGTGTGCTGCCGAGGCCGAAACTCACATCGCGGAACGACGCAGGCACGGCGCGGATGGCCTCCTCGCTCGTGCGGATGATCGTCGGCAGGACCATCAGCGCCAGCGTCAGCGCCCCCGAAATGATCGAGAGGCCCATCCCAAGCGTGATGACGAAGAACACGAAGCCAAAGAGGCCGAAGATGATCGATGGGATGCCCGCCAGGCAGTCGGCCCCGAAGCGGATGACCGCCGTCAGCCGACCCTCGCGCGTGTACTCCGTCAGGTAGATGGCCGTGGCCACGCCGATGGGCGCGGCAATGAAGACCGCCAAGCCCGTCACCCAGGCGGTGCCGACGATCATCGGCAGCACGCCACCCTCGCGGCCCATGGCCTTGGGAGATTCGGTCAGGAACGTCCACGTGACGTGCGGCAGGCCGTGCCACAGGATGAACGCGATGATGAAGGCCAGCACGCCCAACGTCAGGCCGGCCAGCAGCCACATGCCCGAGACCGCCAGCCCTTGAGTGATGCGCGGCGAGAGCCTCATCGGGCCACCGCCTTCCGGGTCCGCCGCCGTGAGACCGCCAGGGCGATCGTGTTCAGGATCATGATGATGACGAACAGCACGACGCCCGTGGCGAAGAGGGCCTTGCGGTGGTCGCCGGCGGCGTACCCCATCTCTAGGGCGATGTTGCTCGTCAGCGTCCGGACGGGGGCGAGGATGCTATGCGGCACGTCGAGCGTGTTGCCCGCGACCATGATGACGGCCATGGTTTCGCCGACCGCGCGGCCCATGCCAAGGATGACCGCCGTCACGATGCCCGAGCGGGCGGCCCTCAGGAGCACGCGGTGCGTTGTCTGCCACTCTGTGGCGCCCAGCGCAAGCGACCCCTCGCGGTACGAGCGGGGCACCGCCTGGAGCGCATCGACCGAGATGCTCGTGATCGTCGGCAGCACCATGATGCCCAGCACGATGGAGGCGGCCAGCACCGACAGGCCCGGCCCAGGGTCGGGTGCCAGGTGCAGGCCGACCATCGCCGGGCCGAGAGTGTCGCGGATGAACGGCACGAGGATGATCACCCCCATAAATCCGTACACGACTGACGGGATGCCCGCGAGCAACTCGATGCTCGGCTTGACGACGGCCACCAGGCGCGGCGGCGCAAACTGCGTCAGCAGCACCGCGCAGGCCAGGCCGAACACCACGCCGATGATCATCGCCCCGGCCGTGACCGCCAGGCTCCCGACGATCATCGGGAAGATGCCGAACTCGCCTTCCGTCGGGTACCAGTTGCTGGAGAGGACGAACTTGCCGAGGCCGGCCTGCATCATGATCGGCAGGCCTTCCTTGAAGATGAAGGCCGTAATCAGCGCCAGGCCCGAGACGGCCGAGAGCGCCGCGAGCAGCAGGCACAGCGAAATGATCTTCTCGCGTCTCATTTCGCGGGGACCAGGCCTTCCTGTTCCAGCAGTTTCTGGGCCGGAGGCGAGAGGACGTAGTCGATGAACGCCTTGCCCCGCTCTGAAGGTTCGCCCCGGGTTACGAACAGGAACGGGCGGACCAGCGGGTACTTTCCGGAAAGGGCCGCCTCCGTCGAAGGCGCCACGCCGTCAACGGCCACCAGTTTCAGCCCGTGCGCCAGGCCGAGCGACATGTAGCCGATTGCGCCGGGATCGTTCCGCACGAGTTCCTTGACGGCCCCGTTGGATTCCTGAGTCAGGGCCTTGCGGGACACGCGGGCCTTGCCCATGACCAGTTTCATGAACGCCTCGCGGGTGCCGGAGCCTTCCTCGCGGCTGATGACGTGGATGGGCCGGTCTTCGCCGCCGAGGCCTCGCCAGTTGGCGATGTCGCCCGCGAAAATCTTCCCGATCTGCTCGCGTGTCAGGTTGCTCACCGGGTTGGACGGGTGGATCACGACGGCCAGGCCGTCGCGGGCGATGATAAAGTCCCTGAAGCCCGTTTCATCGGCCTTCAGTGCCCGCGAACACATGCCGATGTCGGCGATGCCGTTGATGGCCGCCTGGATGCCGGCCGTCGAGCCGCCCCCCTGGACGTTGACGTACCGGCCAGGATAGGTCTTCTCGTATTCCTGGGCCAGCATCTCGGCGAAGGGTTCAATGGACGTGGACCCGATGACCTCCAGCGCGCCTTCCTTGCGCCCGCCCAGGCCGAACGAGACCACGAGCAGGGCCACCAGCAGTGCGGCGAAGATCAGGAACCATTTCGTCATAGAGCCAGCGCCACGTGGGCCGGTCACCTTCTACTGACCATAGTATCCCCACGATCTGCCTTGCCGC
>JAPLMO010000438.1 GCA_026386995.1 Planctomycetota bacterium
GTCGGCGGCCCAGAAGTGGAACGGGACGAGGGTGAGTTTGAAGCCCGCCCCCGTCAGGACCATCGCCGCCGCCAGCCAGAAGGCGGGGGTGGACTTGACCGCGCGGCCGATGGCCTCAAGGTCCGTCGTGCCCGTCAGGCCGTAGAAGATGCCGAGGCCGTACAGGATGAACGCCGAGGCCAGCGCTCCGATGATGACGTACTTCATGCCCGCTTCGCCCGACTGGGCGCTGCCGCGCTGCCACGCGGCCAGGGCGTAAAGCGGAATGGTGGCCAGTTCGAGTGCCACGTAGAGCGTTATGAGGTCGCGGGCCGAGATGAGGTACATCATGCCGGCGATCGTGAAGAGGAGCATCGTGTAATACTCGCCGCGGAAGCCGATGCCGCGCACTCGCAGCCGCGCGCGGCCGTCAAGCAGGTCCATCGAGAGGACGACGGTGATGAAGCCCGCCAGGAGGAATATGAGTTTGAACCACCAGGCGACGGGGTCCATGGCGAATCGGCCGCCCAGGAGCGTGCCGCTCTGCGGGGTGAAGAGCAGGGCGACGAAAGCGGCCGCCAGGCCCGCGAGCGCCAGCGGCGCGAGGGTGCGTCGCCCGCGCTCCGAGAGGCCGAGGTCGGCCGCGAGCAGGGCGAAGGCCGCCGCGATCACCGCGATTTCCGGAAGCATCAACATCCTTAGTCCCCTATCCCTATCACGGGTGGCATGGTCACGCTGTTGCGTGACCATGTCGCCATAACGAGTCTGGCGCCGTTCGAGGCACATGGTCACGCAACAGCGTGACCATGCCACCCGGCCTATTCAACTTGCCATCCCATGCCCACGCGTACAGCGGCGTGGGCATGCCACCCGGCGATTGCTACTGCAACGCTGTCAGAATGCCGGAGGCATGCAGGCGATTGACCATCGGCGCGATCGAAGTCTCAATCAGGTCGATGAAGAACCAGGGCGCCAGGCCGACGAAGAACAGCGTGGCCACCAGCAGGCCGCTGGAGATTTTCTCGGGCAGCGTCGCATCGGTCAGGTGCTCGAAGTGGGGGTTGGTGATGGGGCCCTGGAACACCTTTGCGAGGCCCCGCAGGACGTAGACGGCCGTCACGACGATCGAGCCGGTGGCGATGATCGTCAGGATGCGCGTCAGCCAGACGTTGGTCCACGGGTTTCCGAAGAAGCCGCCCATGAAGACGTGGGCCTCGGCCACGAAGCCGGCCAGGCCCGGCAGTCCGAGGCTCGCCAGGCCGGCGACGTAGAACATCGTGGCCAGCCAGGGCATGACCTTGGCCAGGCCGCCCATCTCGGGAATCATTCGGGTGTGCGTGCGGCCGTAGACCATGCCGATGAGGCCGAAGAACAGGCCCGTCATGATGCCGTGGCTGAACATCTGGATCACGGCGCCCTTGAAGGCGATCATGTTGAGCGCCGCCACGCCGAAGAGGACGAAGCCGCAGTGGCTGACCGACGAGTAGGCCGTGAAGTACTTCAGGTCCTTCTGCATGACGGCCCCCAGCGAGCCGTAGATGATGTTGATGGTCGTCAGGACCATGAAGAAGAGGCCCCATGCCTGTGCGCCCTCGGGCAGCAGGTACACGCCGATGCGCATGGCGCCGTAGCCGCCCAGTTTCATCAGCACGCCGGCGTGGAGCATCGAGACGGCCGTCGGGGCCGAACTGTGGCCGTCGGGCGACCAGGTGTGCAGCGGATACAGCGCCCCGATGACGCCGAAGCCGATGAAGACCATCGGGAAGACCCACTTCTGGAACGCCGAGGAATACTGGGCGTGGGCCAACTGCATCAGGTCGAACGTGTGCATGCCGGAGGTGTGGTAGAGCGCCAGGAACCCGACGAGGACGAACGCGCTGCCCACCAGCAGCATGAGCGTCAACTTCATGGCCGAGTACTCTTTCGG
>JAPLMO010000523.1 GCA_026386995.1 Planctomycetota bacterium
CGCGCGTTGCGCTTGGCGTCGTCCGGCTCGGCCTCCAGGCAATTTCGCGTCCAGAACGACGCGGTCTCGGCCGAGATGTTGAACTGGCTGGGCTCGAACATCACCGCGTAGTCGTGGTTGCCCATCAGCGTGAACATCGCGCGCTGACGGACGAGGTCCACGCACTGGCACGGCTCCGGCCCGTAGCCCACGACGTCGCCCAGACAGACGATCTGCTCGATGCCGCGGGCGGCAATGTCAGCCAGCACGGCCGTCAAGGCCTCGGTGTTGCTATGTATGTCGCTTATTATCGCCAGCATAATCCCAAACTCTCCGCCGAGCCGCTCATGCTAGCGGCAAAACGCCCCGGATGTCAAACGAGTTTGACGGCGACTGGGGGATCGCATACCCAGGGATTGCTATCCCTGGGCTTCAAGACACTCACCTTTCCTTGGTTTCGTGATGGATGTGGATTCAGACTATCGAACTTCCCACGAACGCTCGATAAAAGAGCAACCCCGAAGCCCAGGGATGGCAATCCCTGGGTGGACCCTCTACAATTCCCGCACGTCTGTCAGACTTTCAGAAACGCTTGCGAAGAGATTCCGAGGAACGTTGCCCGTGGATCGTCCGGTTTCCATTGCGATTGAGACATCATGCAGGCTGGGCGGCGTGGCCCTGGGCGCCGGCGAGGCCCTCCTGGCCGAGGTGGACTTCGACGCCCACAGCAGGCACGCGGCCCAGCTCGTAAGCCAGTTGGCAGGTCTGCTGGCAGGGCGCGGGCTGCGCCCGGCCCAACTCGACGAGGTGTACGTCTCCGTCGGGCCGGGAAGCTTCACCGGCACTCGCGTGGCCGTCACCGTCGGGCGGATGCTCGCCCAGGCCGTGCCCGGCCTGCGCGTGGTGGCCGTGCCGACGGCCGCCGCCGTGGCCGAGGCCGCCCGCGAGCTCGCCTGGCAGCGGCTGGGCGTGATCCTCGACGCCCGCGAGGGGCTAATATACGCCGCCACGTTCGCCCGGCCGGACGGGCCAATCGTCGCCGACGGGCCTAGTGGCGTAATGACGCCGCGGGAGTACCTCGCGATGGCAGGGCAACCGCTGGCGCTCGTCGGCGAGGGACTGGCGTACCATTGCCTGCCCGATGACCTCGTGCTGGCCCCGCAGGCGCTGGACGCCACGCCGCACCTTCCTTCCGCCGGCAACGTCTGGCGCGTCGGCCGGCAAATGGCGGCGGCAGGGCTGTTCACCGAGTACCACCAGCTCGAACCGATCTACTGCCGCAAACCAGAGGCTCTGCGGGTGTGGGAAAGGACGCACGGCACAGCAGCCCCAATAGGGGGCGCTCGGAAGCCGGCGCGGTTCTGACAGCCGCGGCAGCCAAGACCTTCCGTACTCACTGGGAATAACCGCAGCGAGCCGAAAACGCGAAGCCTGTGGAGTGCGGCGGCAGAGTCCCGGCGCGCCGGGACGCCGACACCGCTTTCAATTGCGCCTGTGCGTTGCATCGTGTACACATGCACCCCAACGCGGCGTCGCGCCCCGCATTGAAGGACACATGGTCCGCCATCCAAAGCGGTGTCGCCGTCCTGCTTCGCTGAAGCTACGCAGGACTCTGCCACCGCACTCCAATCCCGGCGCGCCGGGACGCTCCTTCCACGCCGCGCCGTGAAGGCGGGAGAGTTTTGTGCCAACGTGTCAAATGGCAGGATTCCTTCTTCTTCACGCAAAAGGAGAAGCTTTTGCCCATTGACCGCAAGGCGCATCCGGCCGAGAATAGAGAATAGAATATAAGTGCCTGAAAATACTTGGCGCGGCACAATGCCGACGGGCCCTTATCAAGCACTGACGGGCTTTCATCAAGTTCAGGCACTAACGGACCTTTACCAAACATCAAGGAGCGTCTCATGCAGGACATGACGCAGTTTTCGATTTTCCTGGTCAACAAGCCCGGCGTGCTGGCATCGGTGTGCGCGGAGCTGACCCGGGCGCGGGTCAACATGATCGCGCTGACACTCGTGGACTCGATGGAGCACGGCGTGCTGAGGATCGTCTGCGACAAGCCGGACGCCGCGCGCGAAGTGCTAGGCCGCACGCACGACCGCTGGACCGAGACCGATGTGCTCATTATGGAACTGCGAAACACGCCCGGCGCGTTCGCGTCCGTGGCACAGTTGCTTGCCGACCACCACATCAACATCTCGTACGCCTACGCCACAGCCGGGGCCGCCCACGGGCGGACGACGGCAGTCTTCAAGGTCGCCGACATGAAGAAGGCCCACAAGGTCCTGGGCGCCCTCGACGCCAAGACCACGACGGACAAACCCGCCACCCGCAAAACCCCCGGCGGACGACGGGCCGGCAGGCGATAGCAGAAGAGAGGGCCGGAACCCGATTTTAATCGGCGACTGTCCCGAATGGCCTAGGTGGGGGCGTCTGCAGGAGATGCATGATGATCAACTATCAGTGTCCCAAGTGTGGCGAGACTATGGAATCGCCCACAAGCTTGGCAGGAAGCGAAGACGAGTGCCCGAGATGCCAGGCCCATGTTCAGATCCCGCAACAGGCAGGATTCTCTGTGCCAGATGAAGGGGCCAAGTCACAGAGCGCCGCTAGAACGTCTCCGGTGATAGGGAAGAGGGCCAAGCGGCCCTGCTTCTTCTGTGGCGCGGCCGTTCCGGAAGAGGATTCATCGCTAAAGGGGCCCATCTATCAGTTGATAGGCATTGAAGGAAGCAATGCGCTGAGGAACTTGATTACCGTCCTAGTTGGTGGGGCTCTTGGTGGGGCTCTAGGGGGTCTACAGCCAGGCAAGCACGCCCTGGTAAGAAAGCGGGAGATTGTGATCCCTCGGTGTCCGAAATGCAAGGCCGCCCATGAGGCGCATGGAGGCAAGCACGCATCCTGTGTGGGCTGGGGCGCGTTGATCGGGGCCGTTTTGCTCGTGCTGGCGGGCATTCTAATCGTGCCTGGACTAAGAGGGACGCTGGCCGGGAAGATCGGTTTAATCGTGGTGATCTGCCCCTTGCTCGGGGCAATTCTGGGACTCATCGGCGGTTGGTTTTTGGGGGTTGTTGTGCGCTCGCCATTGCCTCCTGGAATCCACGGAGAAGACCATGCGAACGCTTTTCCCAGTGTCAGACGCATGGTGGCGGACGGATGGCAATTCCGCGTATTGCCCGAAGCGCCCAATACCACGCACTTCCGCGAACTGCCGCCCGAGAAAGAGCTAGAGTTGGACGAGCGCGACCGCTGCAAGTGGAGAGAAGCCAACGGGGAGTGGGTCAGAGAGGGACAGGCCAGCTTGGCTGAGGCCTACGAGCGGTTCGAGGCGAAGAACACGAGGCGGTAGGTTGGGGTATCAGGGACAGATCCCCAAATAGAGGTTCCTGATACCGGGTTTCGGGTTCCCGGCCTGCCCCTATGGGGTTCCGCCGTTCGCTTCTCGCGGCTACCCGGCTTCGCCTT
>JAPLMO010000026.1 GCA_026386995.1 Planctomycetota bacterium
GGGTGCAAGTTGCACTTTGTAGCGCCCTATGAGGCAGTGTGGTAGCAGCGTTGCCCGGTGGCGTGGGCTGGACGTTCCCTCCAGAAGGTGGTTAGCGGCTTCGTCTCACTGATGTGGTCGGCTGCCAGTTGCAGGAGGGCCTCGGCACCCACGTTGGACCAGAACTTTTCGCTGCCTTTCACGCGGCGGTTGATCTGCTTGATCGTCGATTCGATGTGGCTGCTGGTCAGCGGCAGTCCTTGACGGCGGTACTCGTCGTAACGCATCCGCGGCTTCTGATTTTGCAGATAACGCAAGGCATCGGCAACCTTCTGACGCGGCGACTCATCCGACTCGTTGTCCTGCGCCGGGCCAAACTCTTGCAGGCGGATTTTCAGAGCCTCGATCACCTTCTCGACCTGTCCGCTCCAGGCCCACTGCGCCCATTCGAGGTAGGCTGGCCAGCCTTCGTGCAGCCGACGTCCCGCCAATGCTCCAGCATACACATAGCAGAGCCCATGAATGAAATCCAGAATCGGCACGTAGTGCGAGAACTGCGTGCGATGCACCGTCCAGTTCGCCTCTTGACCGTCGCCCACGAACGCCTTGCGCGGCGCGGCCGCGAAGCCGCGCTGCCAGGCGGCAGCGGCCAATTGTCTTCCCAAAGCGTGGACGTCTTGCCGCGTGGCCACCACGCTCCGCACCAGCACCACCGGCTGCCCCTTGCGCGGCTCGGCAACCGCCTCCTCGCGCACCGATTCCTCCTCCTCCGCTACGCAAAAACCCTTGATTTCCCGCACCATTTTCCGCATTCGTCGCGGATCGGCAAAGACCCGGGGAATCGTGGGGCAAGGGTCTTCACAAGAAATCTCGCTGGCCACCGTCAACAGGCATCCCACCTTTGTCTCGCGCCAAAAACCGCTGCGATCCTCCTTCGGCGTCCCTTCCTCCTCCGCCACCTTGCGCTCGCGAATCTGGATCCTTCCGCCGTCCATTTCCGCGACCGCCACGGCCGGCACTTGCGTATGCGGGCTGCGCTGTTGCTCGGGCAGAGGCAACTGCTCCCAGGCTTGAACCTCGGCGTCGCGCTGGGCGGTCCGCTCGCCGCCGATCCGCTTCGTGGCTCGCATAATACGCTGCTCGCTAATCGTCAATTCGGCCTCATGCAGCAGGTCTTCGCTGGCCTGCTTGAAACTGCTGGCGTTCGTCCCCGCGTAGACCATCTTTTGCAGCACGGCGGGACTGACGGTATCATCCGGCCCGATGCCCAACGCTTGCGACTGAGGGAAAAAAAGCCTTCCGGCACCGCTTGCATTGCCCGAAAGTTTCTTGCCACTGGGCTTCTCCGCGTTTCGCCTGGAGGAGCCGCCCAGCGATCTCCTCCAGGGGGATTGGCTCCCCGCAATGACATTTGCCGTCACGGTGGCCTGCCGCCTTCGCCTGCTCGCGCAGGCCCTGCGAAAGCATCTCGCAAGCAATGGCGTCGCCGACCTCCCCCGTCTGATTTTCGATGTCGATGAACTTTGTCCCCCAGGCTGGATAGCCCTGCGGACCATAAACCTCCCGCCGCAATTCCGCCGAAAACGCCCGAATCCGATCGCGCAGTTTCTCGTTCAGTGCCATCCCTGGCTACCTCCTTTATCTGAATTCCCATGTTTCGGCCCCTTGCCGAGCAAATCATCCCCCCTTCTGTTTACCATGTCTCCGGCGAATAACAAAGTGCAACTTGCACCCTTCGTGCCGGGCGATCCTATTCTGCAATTGTCCCGTATTGTCATAAGGGGTACAATTTTGCGGTTTGTCTATCTCCCTCAAGCGCCTCGATCAAGGATGACGAGTCGATGAGCATGGAAGCTGCCGCCAGCCCGGACATTCTAAGCCCGTTCGAGCAACTGCGCTACGCCCGACAGGTGATCCTCACGGAGAGCCGCATGC
>JAPLMO010000429.1 GCA_026386995.1 Planctomycetota bacterium
GGCGATGTGGCGCTGGCGCCCCAGGAACGCGGCCACGGTCGTGTCGCGCACTTCGAGCATGTGCCGGTCGGCGGACTGCCACGTCTCGTCGTCGGCCAGCACGTCCAGGCTGCGCACGATTGCCCCGCGAAGCCGCCGCCCGAGGCCCACGGGCTTGAAGTGCCGGCGCACGAGCGCCTCGGCGTCGTCCGCGACGACCTCGGCGTAGAGGGCTGGCTTCTCGCCCGGCGCGATGATCTCCACCAGCGGCGTCTGGTGGCACATGCCGACGCAGCCGACGCGCTTGACCACCGCACGCACGCCCATCTGCGAGACCGCCTGCTCGAGCGCCTCGTGCACGCCGGCGCTGCCGCGCGCCTGGCAACAGGAGCCCAGCCCGATGCGGATCTCGCCGCCGGCATCCGCCCTGGCGGCCGTCTGCTCCTGGCGCACGGCGGCGCCGCCCGCCGCCGCGAGGTCCAGGAAGTCCTGGAGCACCTGCGGCACGCGGCTGGAGGTCATGTGCCCGTACGTGACGCCGTCGATCTGGATCACCGGCGCCAGCGTGCAGCAGCCGAGGCACGCCACTTTCCGGATCGTAAAGACGCCCTCGGGGTCGGTGTCGCCGTCGGCGGCGATCCGGAGGTGCCGCAGCATGGCGTCGTGCACCAGGCCCGAGCCTTTCACGTGGCAGGCCGTGCCGTGGCAGATGCTCACGAGGTGCTTGCCCATCGGGCGGTGGCGGAACTGGTTGTAGAACGTGGCGACGCCGACGATGCGGGCGGGCGTGATCTCGGACAGTTCGCAGACGCGCCGCAGCGCCGCCTCGGGCAGGTAGCGGTAGTGCCCCTGGAGGGCCTGGAGAATGGGAATGGTCATCTCCGGGCCGCGGCCGAGGCGGGCCACTGTTGCGTCGACGAAATTCAGGTCGATTTCGCTCATGTTACTTTTATGCGTCGCCGTTAGCGGCGACGGCTGAACGGGTTACTTTTTGCCGATAGCGTACAGGTGGCCCGCGCCATCTTTGGTCGCGGTGCGGACGTAAATCCGCCCGTCGAGGAAGGCCGGGCTGGCCCGCACGGACTCGCCCAGGGCCGCCTTCCAGAATTCCTTGAACTCCTCGGTTGCCGCAATAAGGTGCATCACGCCTTTCACGTCGAAGACGTACATCTTGTCGCCCACCAGCGTGGGCGAGGACTTCACGGCCTCGCCGATCTCCTTTTCGTACACCTTGCTGCCGTCCTTGACGCGGTAGCACGTGCACGTGCCGTCGGTCGTGAAGAGCCAGATGAGTTTGCCGTCCGAGAGGGGGCTGACGATGTCGGGCAGCCCGTCCTCGGCGGTCCATGCGACGGCCGACTCGGTCACGTCGCCCTGACCGCCGGGCCTGATGGCCGAGAGTTTCGCCCCCGTGTTGACCGCAAAGACAAGGCCGCCCGCGAAGACGGGCGATGGGGCGATGTCGCCGTCCAGCACCTTGGCGCGCCAGAGTTCCTTGCCGCTCGCCGGGTCGTAGGCGAGGACCCACGGCTTGCCGGCCGTGATGAACTCCTCGCGATTGCCTGTGTTTATGAGGATCGGCGAGGCCCACGAGGACGGCACGGGGCGCTTGGTTTCCCAGACGGTCTTGCCGGTGGCGGCGTCGATGGCGATGAGGCGCGAGGTCGGCTTGGCGGGGGTTCCCTGGTCCAGTTGCACCATGACGCGGCCGCGGTACATGTCGAGCGACGTGGCGTGGCCGTAGGAGTTCTTGAGCACCCCGAAATTCCGCGCCCACAGCCGCTTGCCAGACATGTCGAAGCACGCGATGTCGCTGTTGGCGAAGATGGCGGCCACGCGGCGGCCGTCGGTCGCCAGGGTGGACGCGGCGTAACCGGTGTCTTCGAGGATATCTGGCGGCTCGGCGGCCGTGCCTTCGGGCGTGTCGACCGGTTTCTGCCAGAGGATCCTGCCGGTGGCTGCATCGAGGCAGTAGACCTCGCGTTTCTTGTCGGTTGCGCCTGAAAGGAAAATGTGATCGCCCCAGACGACGGGCGAGTTCTCCCCCGGCAGCGGCAAGGCCGTCTTCCAAAGAATCCCCTCACCGCTCTTGCCGTCCCACGACGTCGGGATGTTCTTGTACGCCGACACTCCGTTGCCGCCGGGGCCGCGGAATCGCGGCCACTCCCTGGCGATTTCCTCTGCGGTGGGAAAATCCGGGGGCGCCTGAACAAGCAGGCCGCCGCCCGAAAGCACCCCGAGGGCAATCCCCGCGGCGCCGATCGCCAGGCCCAGGCTGACGACCGTGGCCCGCGCGAGTTTCTGCGCGCGGGCGGCCTTCCGCGGCGCATCGGGGTCCGGGCGAGGCATCGGCAGACGTTTGCGGCAGGCGGCAACCTGTATCGCGGCGATCACGAAGACGAGGATGCCGCAGACCAGCAGGTATCCGCCGGTCTTCGAGAACGCCGGGCCGGCGAAGTAGTCCTCGCGTATCTGGAGGTCGCGGACGCGAATTTCCTCTTTCAGGCGTGCGGCAGCGGCCGGGTCGGGGGCCTTCAGGACCGCCGCCCGCAGGGCCGCGAGTTCATCGGACCTGGCTTTGTAGAGTTCATCGGTTCGCGTGCGGACGTGGGCGGCAGCGAGGGCCGCGATCACGATGAGCGAAAACACCCCCGCCACGATTGCCGAGGCCAGCGCAGCCTGGTAGCGGGCGCGGGCGAGAGGTTCGCACGGGTTGGGATTGCCGGGGGCGCTCATGATTTCTTCTCTCCCCCTGCGCCTTTTTTCCATCGTTCGCGCTCGACGGGGCAGTACGCGAAGCAACGACCGCAGGAGACGCACGTTCCGCGGTCGGGCTCAAAATCTGTGCGCGTGCGGCGGACGGAGAGTTGGATGAGTTTTGCGGCCACGACGAGGCCCACCCACGCCCCGAGGATGAGGCCGCCTCGCGCGAACTCCGCCTGGATGGCCTTGGCCTCGGCGTACAGTTCTTCGCGCGGCCGGTGGGTGTTGTAGAAGGCGTCGCTCAGGTTGTCGGTGCCCTCGACCTGGCCGGCTTCCTCCAGGTGCACGCGCTCGGCCTGCTGCACCGTCACGTGCATCCGCGACATCGGCGCCCCGAGCCACCAGCCCAGGCCCGCGCCCGCCGCAAGCACGGCCGGCACGACCACGAGCAGCACCGCCAGGCGCCGCCGCTCGATGCGCCGCGTGCCGCGCGGCAGCGGCTCGGTGGGCCTGCGGATGGCGCCGAAGGGGCAGGCGTCCTCGCACAGGCGGCACTTGATGCACTCCTCGGGCGTGATCGTCACGCGCCACTTCGAGAACCGGCCGAGCACCCGCAGTATCGCCCCGTACGGGCACAGCCAGCGGCAGTAGGGCCGGCCGATGAAGAGGCCCGCCGCCAGGAACGCACCGCCGACGATCAGCATGTTCGCGCTGCCGCCGAGGGCCTCCATCGTGTCCCCGGGGCGCCTCAAGGGGAGCAGCCGGAAGATCGAGACGAACGGGTCGTAGTCGCAAATGATAAACGCCGCGCCCGTGGCGGCGAAGAGCACCGCCGCCCCCAGGTACACGTAGGCCAACAGGCCCAGCGCGTGGTCGAGCCACGGCGGCACTTTCAGCGGCCGGACGACCACGAGTTCCTGGATCGCCCCGAGCGGGCAGACGCCCGCGCAGAATGTGCGGCCGAAAAAGAGCGTGAACACCAGCGGCAACGTGAAGGCGACGATCGCCACCGGCGTTATGTACTCGCCGCGGAAGAGCGCGAGGGCGACGTTCTGGATCGACCCGATCGAGCACAGGCACCCGCCGCGCCAGAACCCCAGGTAGACGAGCGACCCGAGCGCCAGCCACCACATCCCGCGCCGCGATCGCGCCCGGATGGCCATGTAAGATGCCACCGCCAGGCCGACCACAAGCGCCAAGCCGTCCATTACATCGTAGAAGTGCCCAAGCGGCGGCGGCACTTCGGTCTGCGGCCGCTCGTAGCCGCTCTTGAACTGCGGCAGCGCAACACGCTCGGCTGCCGTCGCAGCCGTTGCCGCGAGTAGGGCGAGGACGATGGCGACAATCGCCCACCCTTTGCGCGATGCGCGGCGCACTTTGCGCGGTGGGTCTCCGGACCCACCGCGCTCCTGGCGCGCGCCGCAATAGCGGGTGTGGCACGGCTGGCTTGTCCAGCCGTGGAAAATGTCGCGGGCCTTCCGCCACGGCTGGACAAGCCAGCCGTGCCACACCTCTACGGGTCCTTGGCGCGCGGGACCGGCACTTGCGCGGCGGGAACGCAGACCCGCCGCGCAAAACTCGATAACGTGGCGTAATGGTGACGGACGCTTCAAGCCTTCTTGTCCTCGCCTTTCAGGAGATAGGGATGGTCGGCCGGGACGCGGCGGTACGCGCCGGCCGGGCAGGCGGCCCCGATGGAGCACTCGTTGCAGTTCAGGCACCGGTCGTGCCGCACCTGGAGGAAGAGCGACCCGTTGCCGAACGCGCCGCAGCCTTTGACGCACTTGCCGCATCCGATGCACAGCGTCTCGTCGATGGTGTACTCAAAGTGCGGCCCCTCGATCCAGCGGCGCTTGATGGCGCCGGTGGGGCAGAGTTGGCACTCGGCGGCGGGCGTCTCGAAGCCGGCCTCCGGCTCGAAGCCCGGCGGGAAGTAGCCGAAGCACAGGTCGCAGTAGCCGCACAGCGCGTACGCGTGGACCACCTTGACCGCCGACGGGTCCAGGACGCAGTAGGTCGCGCACTGGCCGCACTGGATGCACTTCTCCGGGTCAAGTTGCCAGACCGTGCCGCCGTGCGCGCTGCGCGTGGCCAGGTAAGCGGCGGTGCCGGCGACACCCGCGAGGCCCGCGCCGAGGGCGCCCTTGCGGAGGAGGTCGCGGCGGCCGAATTTGTTTTTCGGTTCGGTCACGATAACCGCCTTTCCGGCGCCTGGCCGTCGGGCGGCGCCCCGCGGCGGAATAGGTCCGCCTGGAGCGAGCGGCAACCGGCCAGTTCGCGGCAGCCGCGGCATAGGCCCGCGTTCGTGCACGTCTCCTGCGGATGGAGCGGCCCGCTCGTATTCCTGGCCAGCAGGCGCCCGGCCAGCAGGGCGACGGCCCCCAGCAGCGGCCATCGCACCGCCGCATCGAGGAACCTGCGGCGATTGGCCCTCGCGGCATCTTCGGGGGTGGCATGCCCAGGGCGCTTTTCCCTGGGCATGCATGCCCACGCAGACGGCGGCGTGGGCATGCCACCCTTACTCTGCGATTGGTCATGGTTCATGGGGCTGACTCCGCCGGCGCCAGCCTCTTTACGAAAACACGGACCTTCCTGGCGACCGGATCGAGCACCAGGATGCGCCCTTGCGCATCGGCCGCCACGTCCAGGCCGACCGTTCCCTCGGCAAACGCCGCTGGCGGGGCGACCACGCTCACCAGGTCGCCCTGCGCCGTGTAGGTTTTGACTCGCGCCAGGCCCTTCTCGCTCGTCACGAGGCCGCCGTCGGGCAGCACGGCGATGTGCGTCGGGTTACAGCAGCCGCAGAAGCCCTCGATCTTGGGCGATGCCTTGCCCCATGCGGACACGAGGTTGCCGTCAAACGTGTAGCGTTCCACGCGGCGGCGGCCGGGGTTGGCAACCCAGAGCGTTCCTTGCGGGCCGATAGCAACGTCGAAGTACGGGCTGGGCACCAGGATGCCGGGGATCTTCTTCGCGGCGTCCTCTGCGCCGATGCGGCCGATAAGTTCGCCGGCCGGGTTGTAGCGGTAGACCAGGCACGCCGCCGCGTCGGCCACGAAGACGTCGCTCTCGGGCACCCCCGCGCGGGCCGCGGAAATATCGTCCTCGGCCACCACGACGCACGTCAGCAGAGACTTCGGCCCGGCAGGGTCCCACCTGGCCAACAGCCGCCCGTTACCGCCGTAAGCCTCTACGTGGTCGGTCATCGCAACATAGATCGCTCCATTTCTCCAACTGAACGCCAGTCGCTGCGGTTCGCCGGCCACCTTGAGTTCGGCGGATGTTTTCCACTCGCGGTCGAAACATCGGATGGCCCGATCTCCGGCCACCATGAGGCGGCCTTCCGCGCCGATCGCTATGCCGCGCGGCTCCTGCATGCCAGTGGGTATGGCGTCCCGCTCCTCGTAGTGGATGAGGTTCGGGTCGACCTTCGCCAGTTCCGACAGGTCGTAGGTGAATTCCGCCCCGAGTTTCTTGGCGGCCATAGGCTACTCCTTCCGCACGTCCAGGCAGACCATCCGCTGGAGGTCGCGGACGATCAGCCGCCCTCCGGCGACGGCCAGCGGGGCCCACGTCTCGTGGCCCTCGAGGACCTTGGCCTTGGCCAGCAACTTAAAGCCTGCCGGGTTAGCCGCGGCCATCGTGAGGACCCCGTCATCGTTCATCGCCAGGAGGCAACCGTCGGCGATCATCCAGGGACCGAGGCCGAAGCGGTTCGCCGTGCCGCTCGTCCATGCGTGCTTGCCGTCGGGGGCCATGCACACGAGTTGCCCGCCGAGCGAGCCGGCTTCTTTCGGGAGCACGCCGTAAATGTAACCGTCAAAGAAGACGGGCGTCTGCTGCTCGCAGCCGAACTCCTTGGACTTTTCCATCCGGCGCACGGTCTCGGCCGTCAGCCGCCCGCCCTCGGCTTCTTTGAGTTGAACCAGGAGGGCGCCCGTTCCGTACCCGCCGGAAAGCAGAATCCTGCCGTCATCCAGTGGCACGGGGGAGGGCACGTTGGCGAAGTTCACACGCCAGTCGTCGCGCTGCCAGAGGACGTCTCCGGCCTTCCAGGACGGCCCGTCGTCGGCCGCCACGCCCACGGCCCCGCCGCTGGCGCAGTAAACGTACATGCGGCGGCCCTTGAACTCCATCGGGATGACCGAGGAGTGCGTCATCTTCCAGCCGCGCGGGTTCGGCGTCTTCCAGAGCACCTTGCCGGACTCGCAATCGACGGCCATCATGAGGACGTCGGGCCCCGACGGCGCGATGATCGCGCGGTCCTTCTCCACGAGCGGGCACTGGCCGGCGTACCACTTCGGCACGGCCGTCTTGTACTCTTTGACGAGGTCGATGCCCCAGCGGAACGCGCCGGTGGCCGTGTCGACGCACATCACGTGGCACTTCGGGCCCAGCGTCACGATGAACTTGTCGGTGACGGCCGGCACGGTCCGCGAAACGCCGTGGTCGCTGTCGATTGGAATCTCGTACCAGCGGCGCCAGAGTTCCTTGCCGTCGGCCAGCGAGAGGCACCGCAGCGTGTCGGCCTGCTTCGACTCGTCGTAGTCCAGCAGGTACACGCGGCCGCCGCGTATCGCCGGCGCCGCGTAGCCGATGCCGACGGGCACGGACCAGAGCACCTTTGGACCCTTGGGGCCCCAGGTGCGGGTCAGCGGCGTCGGGTCGCGGCTGATGCCGTCGTGCTCGTCGCCGCGGAACGAAGACCACGAGCCGGCCAGGGCGTCGGCCTTGGCCCCGGTTTCCTCGAACTTGCCGGGAAACTGCACGTCGAAAACCTGCGGCGGGCGGCGGCTGACCTGCTCCAGGCGCTCCTCCAGGTTCAGCGCGGGGTGGGCGCTCAGCCAGATCGTAAGCGCACCGGCGGCCAGCACCGCCAGCACGACCGGAATGGCCCTTAGCGCGAGCGCCTTCATTGCCTGTCCTTGCGGCCAAAGGTGAGTAGCAAAGCGGTTAGCGGCCCCATGCCCAGACGGAGTCCGACACTTTTACACGCCCGGTTAATGATAGTCAACCGGGGGGAGTGAATCAATCGAGGCACTGCGTTGCAGGCGGGGTGGCATGGTCACGCTGTTGCGTGACCATGTGCCTCGAACGGCGCCTGGCCCGTCACTGCAACATGGTCACGCAAAAGCGTGACCATGCCACCCTGCGTTTATCAACTGACTAGCAGCAAAGTACCGACCGTGCTATTGAACCCGCGCAGGGGCTACTCGTTCCGCAGGGCCGCCAGAAGGGGGCCCTTCAAGGCCAACCGGGCCGCCAGGAGGGTCCAGAGCATGCCCGAGGCAAGCACCGCCGCGACCAGGACCGCCAGCAGAAGGTAGGGGATCGTCCCGCCCGAAGACCGTAGGGCCGGCCACACCGCCAGGATCGCCGCCGCAAGGCCCGCACCCAGCCCGAGCACCAGAAGCAGCCAGTGCTCCCAGAGGATCATCCGGTAAAGCGACCGCACGGGGAATCCGACCGCCCGCAGCAAGGCCAGTTCGCTCCGCCGCTCCATGATATTGCGCATCACCACGACGCCCATGCCGACGCTGCCCAGCACCAGGCCCAGCCCGCCCAGGACCTGAAAGATCGCCACGTAGGTGTTCTGGACGGCGTTGAACTCCGCCAGCCGCTCCGAGGTTGTCATGACCGCCAGCCCCACGTCGGACATCTGCTGCGAGAGGGTCCTGGCGACTTCGGCGGCCTGCTCGGGCGGGGCGTCAACGAGGAACATCCGGTATCCGCTCTCGGACGGGAACTTCTCGATAAACGCCTCCTCCGAAATGATGAGGCTCCCCTGGAGGACGGAGTTCTCAATCGCCCCGACGATGCGCACGCAGAACGTGCGCCCCCGCTCGTCCGTGTAGTCGAGCGTGTCGCCGACGCTCTTCTGGAGCGACCACTCAAGGGTCGTCTGGTCGGCGATGGCGGGGACTGCCGCCTCGCCCGGCGAACGCTTAAGGAGCATCCACGGGCTCTCGCCGGGCGTCTGCGCGGTGGTAGCGGCGAACGAGAACGCCCCGCGCGACGCGAACTCCTCCGGTTGCACGCCGACCACGCGCGGCTGCTGGGGGCGGTTGAGGTTCAGGCATGACGCATCGTCGCCCTGGTGGACCCGCAAGGGGACGAACCTGACCTCGTTCTTGAAAGCGACAGGCAGGGCAAACGCGCGGCGGCCCTCGGCGGTGTTGAGGTCCGCTACGACCGGCAGCGATGCTTCGCCGAAGAGCGCAAAGCCGCCCGTGCCGCTCGCCCGCGCGGCTGAGTTCGCCTGCGGCCCCTGGTAGAACGCCCCGACCGCGATCACAAGGAACACGCCGGAGGCCAGGATCGCAACGGTCGCCAGGCTGCGGCCCCGGCGGCGCGCGACATTCCTCATCGCCAGCGCCGCAAGGTCGAGCGGTTTGCGGTCCGAACCAAAGGCGAGGCTCAAAAGCAGCGAGTGATACGCACTCAGGAGGCCCACCAGCAGGAGCGAACCCACGCCGAAGAACACCCCGGCCGCCTTCTCGCCGGCCGCGCCCTTCGCCAGCGGCAGAAGCATCACCGCCGCGGCGCCGCTTACCGCCGCTACCGCCATGCCGAGCCACACCCGCCCGCGCCGCGGGGCGGCGAGGTTCAGTTCCGCCTCGGCCCCGGCCGCAAGGAGTTCCCGTGCCGGGGCGCGGGCCTGCCGCCTTATCGCCAGCAAGATGGTTCCGAGGGCCACCACGATACCGCCGACGCCGCCGATGGCCACGGAGAGTGGCTCCGCGTGGAACCGCAGGTCCGACGAGCCGACCGCACCTTGCCACACGGTCGATAGCCCGACGAGCATCGCTTTCGTGTAGACGAGGCCCGCCGCGGCTCCGACGATGCCCGCCGCCACGGCCACGCACGCGCCTTCCGCCAGGTACAGCATTCGTACCTGCCGCCTGGGAATGCCCAGGGCCAGGAGCGTGCCGGTCTCCTCGGTCCGCTCCTGCACCCCCAGTGCGAAGAGCAGCCCCGCGAGGATCGCCGCCGCGGCCACGAGAAAAATGCTCAGGCCCAGGAACAGGCCCCCCAAGTCTGTGGCATTCTCGACCGCCGCCAGGGCCCGCTCGCGCACCGGCTGGAAGTACAGGCCGAACTCCCGCGGGTCGAGGCGGCTCTGCAGGCGGGACTCAAGGGCATCGGGCGGGCCTTCGCCCTCGGGGAACCGGATGGCCGTCAGGTTGCCGAACCGATTGGCCCACATCTTCTGTCCGGCCGCAAGGGTGACGAACGCCTTGGGCGTGCCGCGGTACTGGTTCCAGTACGCCTCGTCCTTCTTGCGGACCTTCTTGAGGTCCACGGGGGCGCCGGGTTTCAAGTCGCGGCAGTTCTCGACGTCCGCGATGCCCGGGAAGTCGGGCATAAGCGTGCGGTCGGCGGCCGCGCCTTCCATCGGGACGACCGCGCGGATGCGAAACTTCGCCGAGGCCGTCTCCAGCCGCTTCACCGGCCCGATGACATAATAGATCATATCGAGCGTGTCGCCGGGCTTGGCACCGAGGTCTTCGGCGAGCCACGAGTTGATGACGATCTCGTCGTCGGCCATGTCTGACGGCAAAACCGCTGTGAGGGAGAGCGTCCCTCTTTCCTGGCCGGTTGTCAGCGGCCCGACGGCAGTAACCATCGAGTATGGCGTCGCCTGCTCGCCGACGCGCAGTTCGTTGACGAAGTACGTCAGGATGCCGGTCGCGTCGCGCTCGCTCGCGGCGGCTGGCGCCACGGCCGGGTCCAGGAAGACGCGTTTCGAGAGAAGTTCGATGCCGCGGTTATCCGGCAGTGCGCGCAGGTCGAGTTCGGCGTCGGCCAGCGTCCACTTGGCCTTAAGGATGGCATTCGGCAGCCCGGGCTCTATCCGGCCCCCCGACTTGGCTGGTCCGGCCAGCACGGTGTTTGCGCGGGACGCGAGGCCGAGTTGCCGCTCGAGCCAGGTCCGGTCCACGAAGATGTTGAAGGGCGGCACTTGGTTGGCTTGGAGGCCGAAGCGGCCGAAGTTTTCGGCGCCCGCGATGGCCTTGACCGTCACATGCACGGCCGGGGATGTGTCCTCTTGGCCGGAGAGCGGGGCATCCAGCGGCACGGCGCTGGGCTTCTCGATTCGCAGCAGCAGCGCATCGCCCATGCCGATGCCCAGTTGGCGGGCGGTCCGCTCGTTGACGGCCACGCCGCCCGCCGCACCGGCCGCAAAAGGCGCCCGCGCGGCCGCGAGTTCCCAGAACTTCTCGTCGACGCCCAGCACCTGGACCTGGTTGATTCGGGCCGTACCGTCCTCGCGCGCGGCCACGCCCCGCACCTGAAGGACTGCGGCGAACATCGTGTCGGGAGCGGCTTCTTCCAGGTCGCGGGCCAGTGCGGCGCGGAAGGTGCCTTCCGTCGCGACCAGGGCCGACTCCGTCCGGCCGAGGCGTTCCAGGGCCATCTGGCGCAGGCTGTATCGCACCGAGTCGCCCACCACCAGCGCCCCCACGAGCACCGCCGTGGCGACCAGGGCGCCGGCGCCCACGGCAAGGTGCGAGCGCCAGTGGAACCGCAAGCCACGCGCGATCAGTGTTCGCAAATTCATCAGGCGACCTCGACTCAAGAACACGCGGTCGCCAAGGCGACCGGCTAAATGTGCTAGGCGACGGGCGTGAGGCGCCCGTCTTTGAGTTCAAACCGCCGCCCCATTTGTGCCGCCAGGGCCGATGAGTGCGTGACGACGACCAGCGTCATGCCGTCCGCGCGATTCAGTTCCGCCAGGATCGAGCCGAGGTCCTCGGCCGAGGCGCGGTCGAGCGACCCGGTCGGCTCGTCGGCCAGAAGGATCGCGGGCCGGTTGATGAGCGCCCGTGCAAGCGCCACGCGCTGGCGCTCGCCGCCCGAAAGTTGGCCGGGCCGGTACGAGAGCCGCTCGGCCAGGCCCACGCGCGCCAGAAGCCGCCGCGCACGCTCTTCCGGAGACTCTCTCTGCGCACCATGTGGCACGGTCGCCTTGGGCGACCGTGACTGAGGCGGCTCCACGTCCCCCACGGCTGGACAAGCCAGCCGTGCCACATCCGCTTGGCGGGCCCCCGGCGCGAGCGTTGGCACGAGGACGTTCTCCAAGGCTGTGCACTGCGGCAGCAGATGATGCAACTGAAAGACGAACCCGATCCGCCGGTTCCGCACGGCCGCCAGGGCCTCGTCATCGGCACCGGCCAGGTCGCGGCCCTCAAGCAACATGCGGCCGCTCGTGGGCTGGTCCAGCGTGCCCATGATATTGAGGAGCGTCGACTTGCCCGACCCCGACGGCCCGACAATGGCGAGTGATTCACCCGCGGAGATCGCAAGCGTCACGCCGCGCAGTACGGGCGTTGCGGCCGACCCGTCGGGCGCCTGGTACTGTTTGACGACATCCTGGAGTTCGAGAATCGGCGTGTCGGGCATAGCGCCTCCTCAAAACCACGCGGCAAGTAAACTCGCCGGTTAAATATGGCACGGCTTTGATGCCAGCACCTGCTGAAAAACCTTCACAATATCGCCGGCCATACGCTCGATGCTGAAGTGTTCGAGGACGGCCTTGCGGCCGCTCTCGCCGGCCCGGCGGGCCTTCTCGGGGTCGGCCAGGAGATCGCGGATGGCCGCCGCCAGGGCCCGCGGGTCGTTGGGCTCGACCAGCACGCCGCCGCCCCGCTCCACGAGTTCCGGGTACGAGCCGACGCGCGAGAGCACCACGGGCACGCCCGACGCGAGGGCCTCAAGCACAAACAGGCCGAACGCCTCGCCTTCTCTCGCGGGCACGGCTACCAGCGACACCGTGCGCAGGAGCGCCTGCCGCCCGGCGCGGTCGAGGGCCGGCAGGAACTCCACGGCGGCCGCCACCTCCGCCTCGGCGATGCGGCGCCGCAGGCCCGCGACGAACTCGCGATCATCGACCGTTGCCATCCCGCTGACCTTCAGGCGCACGCCGACCGTGGCGGGCTCGACCCTGAGCGCCAGGAACGCCTCGACAAGCGTATCCAGTCCCTTCGCCCCGCACAAGCGGGCCGTGTAGCCGATGACCGGCGTCTCGGGCGGCGCGGCCGGCCCGAAACCCTCGGCGCTCGTGCCGAGGTGCACGGCCGCGACCCGCTCGGGCGCAAGGCCCAGCCGCCGGCACATCACCTCGCGGTAGTGGCGGCTGACGGCGATGAAGCCGTCGACCTCGGCCGCGCGGTCGCCGAGAAGGCCCCACGCCTCGCCGCGGTACGGCTCTGGCATGGCGTCGAGAAATGCGTCTTCGTCCTGTAAGAGGCACACCAGCGGCACGCCGAGTGCGCTCTTTATGGGCCGGGCCATCCCCAGGAGCAATGCGTTGGAGAGGCACACGAGGTCCGGCCGCTCTTGTTCAGAGAGCCACGCGACGAGGCGCTGGAGTTCCTTCATCTGGCGGCCCTCTTCGCCGCGGAGCATCGAGAGGGTCACTTCCCCGAGGTCGGCCGGGCGCGTCATGCCGGCCCGCCGCGCGACGCGCGCCAGGAGCCGCGGCGAATCGAGCAGGCGGTCCAGCCATCGCGGGGTCCTGCGGAAGATCGCCGACTTCTGCTGGAGGTACACGTTGATGCCGCCGAAAAAGATCGGCGCGCCGCGGCCGGCATCGGGGCCGTCGGCCGCCATCGGCAGGTACAGGGGGACCATCAGGGCGTCGTGTCCGCGGCGCCTGAGTTCCAGGGCCAGGGCGTTGTCGCGCAGGCAGTTGTCGCAGTAGAAGTCGCCGCCCGCGCCGGGAGTAATCTGAATAATTTTCATATCACCGTTTCACCTTGCAACACACTTTGCGCGGCGGGTCAGGAGACCCGTACGTGTTTAGCGTGCAAGGTAAGACCTGTCATTCTGAGCGAGCGAGAGCGAGCGAAGAATCTCGGCCGTCCGAACGGCGAGATTCTTCGGCCCCGTAAACGGGGCCTCAGAATGACAGCGCTAAACACGAACGGAGACCCACCGCGCAGCGGCGTTTACTGCTTTGCCCCGAAGGCGTAAACGCCTCCGTCCGCGCCGCCGACGACCACCCATCCGCCGGCCACCGCGGGCGACGAGACCACCGGCTGGCCGACCTCGAACGTCCAGAGTTGCTTTCCGTCCGCCAGGCGCAAGAGGTACAGCCTTCCGTCCTCCGAGCCGACGACGACCTTGTTGCCGCAGATCGCCGGGCTCGACTCCACCTGGCGGCGCGTCGCGAAGGTCCACAGGGGCTTACCGGTCTCGCGGCTGACGCAGTGCACCTTGTGGTCGAGGCCGCTGATGACGACCTCTCGCGGGCCGATCGCCGGCGACGAGTAGAACCCCGTGTCCTCGCCGGGGTACGCCCAGAGGGTCTTGCCCGTCTCCAGGTCGGCGCAGAGGAGTTTTTCTTCGTAGTTGGCTGTGTAGATGCGGCCGTCGACGACGGCCGGCGATCCTGCCACGTAGCCGCCCACCTCGATGGTCGAAAGTTCGCGGCCGTCGGCCGCCGAGACGACGTGCAGCAGGCCGTCGCAGCCGCCGAAGATAACTTTGTCGCCGACCAGCGCGGGGGTGCCGTTGATGTAGTTGCCGGTCTCGGCCGTCCAAGCGGCCTGGCCGGTGGCGGCATCCACGCAGTGCAACTTCATGTCGTAACTGCCGACGAGGATCCAGGTGCGGTCCCCCTGGGGCGAGCGGGTCCAGTTCGCCCCGCCGAGGATCTTGTCGTCGGTCTTGTACTTCCACCGCAGCGCGCCCGTTGCGGCGTCGAGGGCGTAAACGAATCCGTCGACCGAACCCACGTATACGGCGCCGTCGAGCACCAGCGGCGCGGCCTCCACGGCGTCGGCGGTCTGGAAGGCCCAGACCTTCCGGCCGTCGGCAAGGTCCAGCGCGTAGAGATTGCCGTCGTTGGAGCCCACGAAGACGCGGCCGCCTGCGCCGCTCGGGTCGTTGCCGGCCAGTTCGATCGCAGGCGATGACTTCACGGCCCGCCCGGCCTGGAACTTCCATCGCAGGGCAAGTTTGGCGGGC
>JAPLMO010000466.1 GCA_026386995.1 Planctomycetota bacterium
GGCCAACGTGAAGATGGCCGCCAGGACGTACTCCGCCACGCTTCGCGCGTTGGAGCCCGGCGCGTAGGCGAAGCCAATGCCTTGTGCCGCCAGGTACGCCTGGTCGATGTGGTCGAAGCCGATGGTGGCCGTGGCGACGAAGCGGACGCGGCTGCCGCCGAGCAGCGCCTCGTCCACCTTCGTGACGCTCCGGACGAGCAGGGCGTCGGCGTCGCGCACGGCGTCGGCCGTGATGCGATCGGCGGGCAGGGCGACCACTTCGCCCAGCGGCCCGACGGCCTCGGCCAGCAGCGGGATGTTTGCGTCGGCGACGATTTTCACCCAGCAACCCTTCAGGCGGTAGCGCGGGGGTTTATCCCCCGCGTTTTTTCGCGGGGCACAAGGCCCCGCGCTACGGCGCGTAAGACCCGCGCGGCGGGTACGGAGACCCGCCGCGCTATGGCTTCGGTGGCGTTGCAGTACTATTCGCCCCAGATCGTGTGGAACACGCCCGGCTTGTCGGTCCGCTCGTACGTGTGGGCGCCGAAGTAGTCGCGCTGAGCCTGCGTCAGGTTCAGCGGCAGCCGCGCGGCACGGTACGAGTCGATGTAACCGAGCGATGCGCCGAGGCCCAACACCGGAATGCCCGACTCCACCGCCGTCAGGATGACCTTCCGCAGGCCGCGCGACCGCGTGCTGACGATCTTGGCGAAGTTTTTGTCCACCAGAAGGTTCGGCAGGGCGGGATCCTTCTTGTACGCCGCCGCAATCGGGTCCAGCAACTTCGAGCGGATGATGCAGCCGCCCTTCCAGATGCGGGCGATCTCGTCCAGGTGAAGGTCGTATTTATATTCTTTCGACGCCTCGCGCATCAGGGCCATGCCCTGGGCGTAGCACGAGATGACCGCCAGGTACATGGCGTCGCGGCAGGCCTTGATGAAAGCGGCTTTGCCGGCGGGGGTCTTCGGGCGCGGTCCCGTGAGAATCTTCGCCGCCACAAGGCGCTCGTTCTTGAAGGCCGACAGGATGCGGCCCTCCACCGCCATGTCGATGGTCGGCACGGCCACGCCCAGGTCCAGCGCGTTCTGGCTGGTCCACTTGCCGGTGCCCTTCTGGCCGGCCTTGTCGAGGATGAAGTCCACGAGGGGCTTGCGCGTGTCGGGGTCGATCTTCGCCAGGCAGGTGGCGGTGATCTCCATCAGGTACCCGCCCAGTTCGGCGGCGTTCCACTTGCCGAAAACCTCGCTCAGTTCGGGGGCCTTCAGGCGCAGCACGGTCTTCATCACGTCGTACATCTCGGCGATGCACTGCATGATGCCGTACTCGATGCCGTTGTGGACCATCTTCACATAGTGCCCCGCGCCGCGCGGGCCGATGTACGTGCAGCACGGCCCGTCGACCTGGGCGGCGATCTTCTCCAGAACGTCCTTGATGAGGGCGTACGCCTCCGGCGCGCCGCCGGGCATGATGCAGGGGCCCTTCAGGGCGCCTTCCTCGCCGCCGCTGACGCCCGTGCCGATGTAATAGATACCGTCCTTCGCCAGTTCGGTGCTCCGCCGCTCGGTATCCGGGAAGAACGAGTTGCCGCCGTCAACAAGCAGGTCGCCCGGCTGAAGGTGCGGCCGGAACTGGGCGATCATGTCGTCGACCGGCGTCCCGGCCTTGACCATGAGGATGATCTTGCGCGGCCGCTCGAGGGCCGCGCAGAGTTCCGGGATCGTGGCGCAACCGACGATGCGCTTGCCGGCGGCGGGGCCTCTGACGAATTCCTCCATCTTCGCGGTCGTCCGGTTGTAGACGGCCACGGTAAAGCCCTTGCTCTCGATATTGAGGGCCAGGCTGCGGCCCATGACGTCCAACCCCACCAGCCCTACCTGCTGCGCCATCACTTTCCTCCCGACTCTAGTAGTCCGCCAACTTTGATTATGTGGGTGCCACGGTCGCCGCGGCGACCGTGCTTCCCTGCCCACGACCACGGCTGCACAAGGCGCAGCCGTGGCACCCGCAGAGTCAATCGTGACAGGCTGCCAGGTTCGTTTGTGCGGCCTGCTCAGGGCCCGTCATGACGGACCGGGCACGCCCTCTGCCGCTCTCGGTCTTAGCGGCCGGCGGGACGCCGATTCTATCAGGCGCGGCGGCCCTGTCAAGAAATGCGGCGGGGGAGGTGCGGCAGGGGTTAGGGGTTCCACAAATTTCATTGGACCGCAAGCGGCGACGCGGTACTCTGACGCAACGTTCAGCACCTGCGAGGAGAGCGTGGAAATGCTTGCGGCGGCTACCGGCGAACTACATCTGGCCGTGCCCGACTGGGGGAGCGTTGCCCTGGCCCTGGTGGGCGTTGCCTACCTGGTGTACGGCTCGGCCTGGCTGCGTCTGTTCGACGTCCTGAGCATGACGGTCCTAGGATGCATGGTCGGCCTTGTGGCGTGCCCGTGGGTGCCGCTCTGGCAACCGCTCGTGATCATCCTGGGGGGCCTCGTGCTGGGCGGCCTGACGGCGTTCTTCCTGAACGTCTGCCACGCCTTGCTATCGGCGGCGGTCCTGGCGGCGGTCATGGCGAACCTGGCGGCCCTGGCGGTCGGGCCGCGCGGCTTCGTCTCGTATCTGGCCCTGAACCTCTCGAACCACAGTTACTCCGTCCAGATCAGCGGGCCGAACCTTGCGTGCGATGCCGTGCTGGCGGCGGGCGTCGTCGGACTCCTGGCGGGCGCCACCGTGGCCGTCTGGCGGTTTGCGTTTAGCGGGCGGCTGATCACCAGCGCCCAGGGGGCCGCCCTCATCGTCTTCGGCTTGGCGTCGCTCATCACGACTTACCGCGGCGAGGGGCTGCCGGCCGTGGTCACGGCCTTTCCGCTGACCATCGGGGCGCTGTGGCTGTGCCTGGTGGTGATCGGCCTGCTGGCCCAGGCGGAGATCGCCCGACGCCGCAAGCAGTGGCAAGAGCCCGACCTGCCGGAAGAACTCGAAGAACCGTAGCCGGAATCCGCACGCGGCGGGCGAGACCGACATGTAGGGTGGGTGCTGTGCACCCACCAATGCCGTTTTGTCGCGTGAAAATGGTGGGTGCATAGCACCCACCCTACATGGTCGGGGTTTGAGCAACTGTCCACCGCGCGATAGATGAGGCTCGGCCTCATCGCAGGAGCACAATGCATGCTTTCACCCGAACAGCAGGAAGCTGCGCAGGTTGCCATCCCGTCGCTGGACGCCATTCCGGAGTACGTCTGGCAGCGTCTTGCCGCCCTTCATCCGCTGGAGGCGGGGTTGCTCCTCTTGCCCCTGGGCCTGGTGTTCCTGCTTTGGGGCTTTAAGTTGTACAAGTGGCTCGTCAGCGTTGTGTATGCCGGCGTCGGTGCGGCAGCCGGGACGGCGCTGGCCGCATACATGGGCTGGGAGATGATCCTGGGGATGCTTGCCGGGGCGCTCTTGCTGGGCCTCCTGGCGTGGCCGCTGCACCGGGTGGGGTGGGGCCTCCTGGGTGCGGCACTCTTCGGCGGCGCGGCCGTTCTGCTGATGAGGACGCAGACGCCCAACGTCACCTACATCGCCGCCGTCGCGGGCGTGGCGTTCATCGGCGGCTTCATCCTGACGCTCGTCCTGATGCGGCCGCTCATTATCTTGGTCACGTCCGTCATCGGTGCGGCCGTCGTGGTGCTGGGGGCGCTCAGGCTCGCGCTGATTCAGCCGGCCTTCGGCGACCCCGTCCTGAGGACAGTTGAGGCCCGGCCGTACCTGCTTGCGGCCCTGGTCGCCCTCCCGGCCCTGCTGGGCTTCATCCTCCAGTGGCGCGACACCGGCGGCAAAGGCAAGGCGGCGGGGAAGAGGAAGGCGGAAGAGGCGGAGGAATAGGCGGGCGTAACGGCGAGCGACAAGCATCGAGCCACGAGCCACGAGCCACGAGCTTCGAGCGGCGAGCATAAACTTCCGATTGTGAGCCAAGGGGTGTGGCTGTTCTTTCCGGAAGTTGCCGTAGGCATTTGTAGGGGCGGCCCTATGTGGCCGCCCGGGCGTTGTTGGGCGGGGGCAAGAGCCGCACCAAAGGCAGGGCGGCCACATAGGGCCGCCCCTACGCAAACAACCGCCTGCCATAATTCGCGGTCAGGCCCAGCCGGGACGGACATCCGTTTTCTGTTGTAAGGCCAGGCAGGCGGGGTAGGATGCATCCATGATCCGCAGGACGCGAATCGGGAAACAGCAGAAAAGGAAAAACATGAATCTCAAAGGTGGCAGCATGAGAATCGCCGGCATCTTCCTGGGTCTGTCGGTGCTGTGGGCCGTTGCGGCCGGGGCGGCGGAGGAGCGAATCGCCCTGTTCGACGGCAAGACGCTCAAGGGTTGGACCGTGCTCAAGTGCGAGGCCGAGGTCGATAGCGGCGAAATCCTCATCAAGGCGGGTAACGGCCTCGTCCAGACCGAGCAGAAGTACGGCGACTTCGTCCTCGAATTGGACTGGAAGAACCTGAAGCAGGACAAGTATGACAGCGGCATCTATTTCCGCTATGACGAAACCATGATGTCCGAGAAGAGCGCCTGGCCGCCCCGCTACCAGTCCAACCTGCGCCAGGGCGACGAAGGCAACGTCGCCGGCGTGAAGGGCGCCAAGCCCCGCCCCGACCTCGTCAAGCCCGGCGAGTGGAACCATTTCAAACTGACCGTGCGAGGCGCGAAGGCCGAACTCGAGATCAACGGCAAGCCCGCATGGAAAGGCGAAGGCCTGGCAGGCCCCAAGGAAGGCTTCATCGCCCTCCAGGCCGAAGTCCCCGGCGGCGGCCAGTTCCGCTTCCGGAACATCTATCTCGCCAAGTGAGGCTGGAGTCCAGGGGAAAATACTAAATTTCAAGGGACAGGGGCAATGGAAAATCGGTACTGTGCCCCCAGATATCGTGCTAGAATCCAGCCATGAGTCTGGAGAACGTGAACATGTCAAGCGGCTTCTTCGAACCACCCGCTGGTGACGGCCTGGTCTCTGTAATCGATGCCACGAGTATCCTTGGGCTGAACAGGAAGCAGCACTTGTTCAAGGTGCTCAAGCGTCTGGGCATCGACACGCAGAAGGAACGCTGCTCGGCCCACGCAGGCCAGGCTATTGCCTATATCACAGTCGGCGATCTAGAAAGGGTTCGCGAGCACCTGGACGCACAACGGAATGGTGCCGCCGATACGGGTGGGTCGGCGGAGGTAGTCTCAACCGAGCGCGGCTGGTTCTATCTCATTCAGCTTGAGCCACAGCACGACCCGGCGCGGTTCAAAGTCGGTTTTGCATCTGACATGAAGGAGCGTCTACGGCATCTGCGATGCTCTGCCCCCTTTGCCAAGGTCGTTCACAAATGGCGCTGCAAGCGTCTCTGGGAGAAGACAGCGATTGAGTACGTCGCCGCAGGGTGTGCGCAACTTCATACGGAGGTCTTTCGCTCGGACTCAATCGATGGCGTCCGCGAGCGTTGCGAGGCGTTCTTCGGGCTGATGGGCCCTCTGACGCGGCAGTGATTTGCACGCGTGAATTTTTCGGTGTCGAACATGGTTATCTTTTGATTTGTTTCAGTGCGGGCGACGTGGTGAGCACCTGCATCTGGCGGATGGCGATTTCGTTGAGGCGTTTGAGGCGTTCCCCTTGCGACAGCCCCATGTGAATGAGTTCGGCGTTCATGCCTTCGATATTGGCCAGCACCAGCAGTTGCTCGATGGTGGCATACTCGCGCATGTTGCCTTCAAGATCGGGGTTGCCGTCCCGCCATTGCTTGGCTGTCCGGCCGAAGAGGGCGACATTGAGCATGTCCGCTTCGTTGGCATAGGTGACCGCGGCCTGCGAAGGCGTAACGGCGGCCGGAATCAGGTGCGCTTTGATGGCGTCCGTGTGGATGCGGTAGTTGAGTTTGGAAAGGGTGCGGTTCAGGTTCCAAGCGAGCGACAGGCGGCGGTTTTCGTCTTCTTTGAGTCGCTGGAATTCCTTGATGAGGTATATCTTGAATTCCGGGCTGATCCACATGCCGAATTCAAAAGCGATATCCTTGTGCGCATAGGTTCCCCCGTATCTTCCGGCGGTGGCTTTCAAGCCTATGGCATGGGTCTTATTGCCCCACTCCTTGACGCTTATCTTGTAGTTGTTCAGGCCGGCCCGACTTCTAATTACGGCGAATTCGCCATAATTAAAGTCGGGGTTGTAGACGCTCTCCCATATGCCGAGAAACTCGACCGTGTTGCGATTTCTCAGCCAGTCCGAGATGAAAAAATCGCCGTCCTTAGCCTTCAACATATCCGTCAGGGAGATATAGTCTCCCTGTGGGTACGACAGGACCGCTATCTCTGTTCCTCGAACCGCCATGATTGTTTTTCTGGCCTTGCTCATGGATCCGCCTTTATGCGAAAAACTGGTTCAATGAGACGTAGACCTTACGTTGCCCTGTCTTATCCAAACTCCTTCTCCGCCGCCTCATCACCGTACCGCCCGATCCAGAGGTCCTTGAGGTGCAGTTCCACCTCCGGTTTGCCGGAGAAGGTTGATATGCGGCAGGTGAAGGCCGCGCCGCAGGAGCCGGCGCGGCCGAGGGCGTCGCAGGCGGCGCCCATGTTCCAGCCGAGTGCGCGGCGGGCGCGGCCGCCGTGGGTCAGGTGCATCTCCAGATGGTCGCCGCGGCGGCCGATGCGGCGGGGCGGGCCGGCGAGTTTCACCTCGCGGACCGCGAACACCGCTCGCGGGTTGCCTGCGCCGAAGGGGCCCATGTGTTCCAGAAGGCGGGCGGTCGCAACGTCGATGTCGGCTACGCTGGCCTCGGCGTCGACCGTCAGATGGGGCGTGCGTTGCTCCGGCGTGAGCATCTTCGCGGCCTGGGCCAGGAACGCCTCGCGGAACGCCGGCACGGCGGCCTCGGTCAGCCGCACGCCGGCCGCCATCGCGTGGCCGCCGTAGTTCGTCAGATGCTTCTCGCATGCGGCCAGCGCCTTATAAAGGTGGAAGCCGGCGATGCTGCGGCCGGAGCCCTGGGCGTGCCCCTCGGCGATGCCGATGAGGAACGTCGGCCGCCAGTACCGCTCGACGATCCGCGACGCCACGATGCCGATGACGCCCGTGTGCCAGCCCGCGCCTGAGAGGACGATGGCCGCATCGCGCTCGGGGTTGAAGGTTGCGGCTGCCTGGGCCTCGGCCTCCTGGAGAATCTGCT
This sequence comes from Planctomycetota bacterium, assembly GCA_026386995.1. The sequence goes on from JAPLMO010000466.1 coordinate 7,140, forward strand.
TTTCGAGTTCCTGCCGCTCGCGGTTGCGGCGGTCAAGTTCCTTGGCGATGGTCAGGGCGGCGTCAGGCCCGGCGGTCGTCAGGAGTTCGACGGCCTCGCGTGCGTGGCCCATGCGGCCGGCGGCGTTCAATCGCGGGCCGAGCATAAAGCCCACGTGGTCGGCCTCCAGCGCCCGCTCCGAGAGGCCCGCGACCTTGATGAGCGCCAGGATACCCGGATGCTTGGCCGCAGCGAGTGCCCGCAGGCCGAAACTCGCCAGGACGTGGTTCTCGCCCACCAGGGGCACGACGTCGGCGATCGTTCCGAGGGCCGCAAGGCCGGTCGCCGAGATGAGGAACTCGCGGAACGGGTCGCTCACGCGCTGGCGCTGCGAAAGTTTCTGGCCGATGGCCCACGCCAGTTTCAGCGCAATGCCGGCGCCCGAGAGATCGCGGAACGGGTAGGACGAATCCGGCATCTTGGGGTTCACGAGGGCCAGCGCCGGCGGCAGGCGGTCGGGGTTCGGCTCGTGGTGGTCCGTGATGATAACGTCGAGGCCAAGTTCCTGCGCCCGCGCGGCCTCGGCGGCCCCCGATATGCCGCAATCGACCGTCACGAGCACCCGCGCGCCCTCGGCGGCCAGTTTCTCGACCGCCTCCATGTTGAGGCCGTAGCCCTCTTCAATCCGATGCGGCACATACACGCGGACGTTCGCGTCGGCCAGACGCAGGGCCTGCCAGAGGATCGCCGAGCCGGTGATGCCGTCGAC